>NZ_DBMCTG010000012.1:0-40363 GCF_056976295.1 Candidatus Avelusimicrobium sp. | reverse complement strand
GTGTTCTTTGGAGACAGTAAATATGGCCGAGGAACATAAGATATTGCGTTGTGCGATCTATACCCGCAAATCCACAGAAGAGGGCTTAGAGTTACAATTTAACAGTTTACAGGCCCAAAGGGAGGCCTGTGAGGCATATATAAAAAGTCAAAAGCATGAAGGTTGGAAATTGGTACCTACTGAATATGATGATGGGGGTTACTCCGGTGGTAATTTAAATCGGCCGGCTTTACAACGTTTACTTAAAGATATAGCAGATGGGCTAATAGATATCATTGTGGTATATAAGATAGACAGATTGACCCGTAGTTTACATGATTTTAGCAAGATAGTAGATGTATTAGAGGAACGGAACGCATCTTTTGTGTCTATTACACAACATTTTAATACGAGTAGCAGTATGGGGCGGTTAACCCTAAATATGTTATTATCCTTTGCCCAATTTGAACGGGAGATAACAGGGGAACGATTAAGGGATAAGATAGCAGCGAGTAAGAAGAAGGGGATGTGGATGGGAGGGACCCCACCTATGGGTTATAAGCGCAAAGATAAGAAACTTTATCCGGATGAACCCCAGTCGGCAAAAATACAGCTTATATTTGATAAATACAACGAATTAAAAAGTGTACAACGGCTAAAAAAATACTTAGATAGCCAACATATCTACAGCCAGCATGATAGACCGCTTTCTGTAGGGAATTTATACCGCATTTTGCAAAATAGGGCTTATATAGGGGAAGTACCACACAAGGGGGTATGGTATAAGGGAGAACACAAAGGAATTATTGAAATAGGGGTATTTCATAAAGCGAAGGATACCCTACAGGAGCATAGAATTGATAGACAACGATATGAACCACAAAAGAGTTTATTATGCGGTAAACTGTATGATGATAAGGGTAATAGGATGAGCCCTTGTTGGAGTACTGGTAGTAAAGGCAAGAAGTACCGATATTACGTTAGCCAGGCAGTTATTAAGTGCAAGAGCGACAAAATAGGGAAAGTGAGTAAAATATCCCTACCGGAGATAGAAACATTTATAGATAAGTGGTTTAACACGCAATTTAAAGAGGATAAATCGGTGTTTGCTAATTTATTAAAAAGTTATAGTGTGAATGAGACCAAGCAGATATTAAACAGCATACAAAACAAAACTATAGACCAAGAGACACAAAGGATATTACTAGGACGAGTAGATTTATTGCCCGAAGAAATTACACTTACCATCTATCAGGAGCAGTTATGCGAATATATCCGTTCACTCTACGAAAATAGACCTATTAAAGAACTGTTTAAGGAATCCCTCAAAACATCTCTTGTGTTCCATGTTAAATACCATATAGCAGTCATAGACAACGGAGCCAAAGCCATTGTAGGCGAAAGGATAGAAAAGAACACCAATAAAACCTTGGTTCAATTACTCATCCAAGCATTCAATATTAGCCATGATATACTGCAGGGGAAACAAGTTAAAGATCTATGTGAGAAATATCAACTGACAGATAGGTATATGAGAAAGATTTTGACTCTTAGATTTTTACCTGCCAAGGTAATTCTTAGTATTTTAGATGGTACACAAGGACGAGAGATAACAGCTAAACAGTTATTTGAACAGGCCAGTCAACATAAATAGATACAGTATCAGCTCTAGGTAAAAGGCTACTGCCAACATGCGGTAGCCTTTAAGTTTCGGAACTGCGAAAACGAAATTTTGAGCATGGGCGGAAGAAATTCTTGAAATAAACGGGGAAACGGAAAACGAGCATTTAAGATTTAAGTAAAATAAAAAATCCACGACGAGAAAAAAGTTCATCGTGGATTATATCTAATTAATTTACACTAGAATACGGAGAGGGAGGGATTTGAACCCTCGAAACCTTGCGGTTTACAGGTTTTCGAGACCTGCTGTTTCAACCACTCACACACCTCTCCAATTATACCGTCGCCGAGTGGCGGGCATCGGGTATCTAATTCTATTATAGCAAACTTTTGCGCGCTCCTGCGCCGGATACTCCTTATAACGTATGCAAAAATTGTACTACTGCCTCCTGCGCCCAGACAAATTCGTCGTGTCCGCCCACCGGGGACAAAAAACGCTTTTCGTGGCCGATAAAGTCCGCCAGTTTGGCACTTTGCCGCCACGGAATTGTTTGATCGGCCCGGCTCATACACACCAGGACGGGCAAACCTTCCGGTAATTTTTTTGCAGATTTTACGTTATCAAAGCGGTTAAAATACAAAAAAGGCGCTACTAAAAGTGCCGTCAAACGATACCAACTTGATGCGGGTGCATAATCGTGCGTGCGCAAGCATACCGCCATATCGGGCGTACTTAAAAACGGGCTTTGCAACACCAAGGCTTTAAAAGGAAATTTTCCCAATTCCGCCGCCGCATACAGTGCGGGCGCGTTGCCTAGCGAGTGGCCGAAAAGTACGATATCATTGGGCAAAATTTTAAGGTCTTTTAATGCGTAGCGTACCGCACAAAGCGCATCCTCAAACACCGTTTTTTGGCTGGGGCTGCCCGCAGACAAACCAAAGCCGCGGTAGTCAAACATTATAATTCCAAATCCCAGCGGCGCATAGGCTTGGGCAAATGCTTCAAAGTGCGATATATTTCCACCCCGTCCGTGAAAAAAAAGCAGTGTAGGCAAGCCTTTTCCTGCCGGGAGATACACCCCGGTAATCATTTTGCCGTTAGGCGCGGGAAAGGCAATCTTTTGAAAGGGTAATTTTAAAGGCCAGCGTTTTTTTTGCGGGCGAAATACCATATGCGCCCCTACGCGCGTTAGCGCATACCATATCAGCAGTATAAGTAAAATTAAAAGTGCAAACATATTTTTATTATATCTTTTGTGGCGGGCGGTCTGTCTATCGTATTTGGTATAATCGGGATATGAGCAAGCAACTATTGGATGTTTTACTAAACGAACGTTTGTTGGATGAAAAATCCTATCAAACCTTATTAAATAAAGTCCGCCCGGCAGACAAAACGGCTTGGCTTTCCCATAGACTGTTGGCGGCGGGCGTGGCCTTTATATTGGCGGGGTTTGTCTGCTTTATTGCGGCTAACTGGCAGGAAATGGGGTTGATTTTAAGGCTCTCCCTGCCGCTTATCGGGCTCGTGCTGTGCGGGGCTGGGGCGTATTATAAAAAGTTGGATACTTGGCCGGGGCAAGGTTTTGCCTTTGGCGCGGCGGTGATGATAGGGGCTTTTTTGGCGGTTTTCGGGCAGATATATCAAACGGGGGCGTTTTTATATGAACTGTTTGGCCTGTGGGCGCTCTTGCTTTTGCCTTTGTGTTGGCTGACCCGTAATAAATGGATGTATTTGTTTACGCTGTATGTGGCTACGGTTTATTGGGGTTCGTTCCAAGGGGGAATTTTAACGGACGGCTTTTGGTGTGGGGCCATGGGCGTGTATTTTGTGGCGTGGGCTTTGGTAGAATTTTTGCCCGCCTGTAAAAACTGGGGCGAGGGCTTTAAACGCTTTATTTGGATGCCTTTAAGCGTCTATGCCACCGTATGGGGCGGTTTCTCGGCGGAAAAGGCGTTCAATTTCCCCAATGCGGGGTATTATTTAGTCGCACTTGTGTTGGCAGGCTTTTTTCTGTGTTATGCTCGGTACAAAAAAGACGCGGCTCTCTTTGCTTGGAACGCCCTCGCCTGGACGGGGCTTATCTGTGCGTATCTGGATCAATGGTTGGGATTTCGCACCTTGGGTTTGCTTATTTATTGTTTGCTTTTTGCCGGGAGCGGAATCGTCAGTTACCGCTTATGGTTTAGCGCGCGGGAGGAAATAAAATGAACACGAGTGAAATTTTAAGCGGAGTACCTTCTGAAAAACGCGCGCAGGCCGAAACCTTTTTAAAACACCGCGAAGCCGTGTCCGTTCCTTTTTTGGTGCGGGCTATGCTGTTTATCGGCTCGCTGATTTCGGCGAGTCTTTTGGTGGGGATAGCCGACCGTTTATTAGCCGGCATTATCCCGGTTTTAGGGCGCGGGGTACTGTTTTTTGGCGCGGGCGTTCTGCTTGCAAAAACATCTTCCAATTTACCGCCCTTGCGCGGGGCGTGGCGCCGTCAGTTAGGGGGACTCATTGGCCTGGCCGGGCAAATTATACTGGCCTTCCGGCTGACGGATATCCCCGGTGTGTCCGTTTGGATGGGCGTCCTGACGGTGGCGGCTATTTCTTATCCGCTCTTTAAAAATCCCTTTAACCGCTTTTTGTGGTGTGCGGCGGCGGCCAGCAGTTTGTATGCCCAGGTGGATTGGGAGTGGAACTGGAACCAATTTGCCGTGGCTCTTTCCGCCTTTTGCGCGTTCGGCTTGGCTCTTTGGCTGTTTGTTAAGCGCAAATTTAATTTTTATCCGCTGGCCTACGCGCTTATTTGGTGGAGTGTGATTTGTGCGGGTGAAACCGTTTTTAACAAAATGTGTTGGTATGGGCTCAATCCTGCGAACGCCGCCTTGGCCGCCTGTGTGGCTGTCTATGCTGTATTTTCCCATAAGGGAAACTGGACCCGCGGACAAATAGCGTTGGCGGCCGGAGCGGTGGTGTTGTCCGCACTTTTAAATTGGCCGACGGTTTTGGCTCTTATTTTAATGTACACCGGGTTTACCTTGCGCGACCGTGTGTTGGAAAGCCTTGGTACGGCGGGAGTAGTGTGCGGGCTATTTTTATTTTACTTTACCTTAAACGCGGCCCTGTCCGCAAAGGCGGCGTTGCTTATGGCTTCGGGCCTTATTTTACTGGCGGTACGGAGCGTATATGCGAAATAAACTGCTGTTGTTTTATACTCTTTTGCTGGTGCTTTGCTTCGGCGGTTATGCCGCTTATACACAGCACGCGCTGAAAAACGCGCAGACCTTCTATTTGCAAATGGCGCCGCTGGACCCGTTGGCCTTGTTAAGCGGGGAATATATGCAGATTAACTATGCCTTTGAGCAAGATGTGTTTGGTATAAACGAGCCGGTCAAACAGGTTACGCTGTATATGGATGAGCGGGGCGTGGCGGGCCGGGCCAAAACGGATAAGCCGCTAGTTATCCCGGTTCATCAAGTAACGGCTCGTTTGCCGCACCAATTCTATTTTAAAGAAGGAACCGCCAAAAAGTACGACACCGCCGCCTATGCGCAATTAAAACGATTGCAGGACGGACGTTTTTTAATTAGCGCATTAGCGGACAAAGATTTAAAATTATTGTGAGGGAGAAAAGATGAGCGAGAATTGTAACCACGATTGTGCATCCTGCAAAAGCGGATGCTCCGGGCATAATGCCCAGGAAATGCCTAAGGAAAAGCCGCATTTGTTAAGCCGTATAAAACACGTTATCGGCGTGGTAAGCGGAAAAGGCGGCGTGGGCAAAAGTTTTGTTACGGGACTGTTAGCCACGGAAATGACACGCCGCGGGTATTCGTGCGGCATTTTAGATGCCGATATCACAGGCCCGTCCGTGCCCAAAATGTTTGGCCTGCACGAACGCGCTACCGGAGACCAAGACGGCATTTACCCGGTCAAAACACAAACGGGCATACAGGTAATGTCTTTAAATTTATTGTTGGAGCGCGAAACAGACCCCGTTATTTGGCGCGGGGCACTCATTACGGGTACGGTGCGCCAATTTTGGACAGATGTTATTTGGAAAGAGGTGGACTACTTGTTTATTGATATGCCGCCCGGCACAGGAGATGTAACGCTGACGGTGTTCCAAAGTTTGCCTATTGACGGAATTGTGATTGTTTCCTCCCCGCAGGAATTGGTGCAGATGATTGTGGGCAAGGCCGTTAAAATGGCCAAAATGATGAATGTGCCCGTGTTGGGATTAGTGGAAAATATGAGTTATTTGAAATGTCCCGACTGCGGAAAAGAAATTTCTGTTTTTGGCAAGAGCCGCGCGGATGAAATGGGCAAAACCTTTGGGCTTTCGCCCGTGGTACGTCTGCCGATAAATCCGTTGGCGGCGCAGGCGGTGGATGAGGGACGTATGGAATTTGTGCGCGAAGAAGCCGTAAACCCGTTGGCGGACAAATTAGCCGCCCTGTAAAAAGAGGGCCTAACCGATTATAGGACCATTGGTCCCGGCAGGTGGGGCCAATGGCCCTTGTTTTAGGGGCGGATATATTGAATAATATAATTGAAATATTTTTGCCGGAAAGGATAATATATGAAAGCGTTTTTGACGATTTTTATCAGTTTGGTGGTTTGTGCTAATGCTTGGGCGGGAAATCCTTTAAAAAACATTAAAAAGGGTGTTGGTGCCGTAAAACGCGTTCCGAAAACGGGTACCGTAAAAATCCCCAAAGGGACCGTTCCCAAAGTAAAAGTTCCGTCAGGTACCGTTCAAGTTCCCCGGTTTTCGGTTCCGCTTCCCAATCCGGCCCTGCGTTTATCCGTTTCCCAACAGGTAGATGAGGCGGCCATTGCGCGCGTATTGCTTAAAAGTCCTGCGCTTATGCGTGCGTCCGCTCTGCCGGAAGTAAAGCCCTACCGCACCGATTTAATCAATATCCAACTGCAACTTGCCCATTTAAATACATATTCTACTGCGGATGAAGTATTGAAAAACCAAAATCATCCGGCTGTTTTGGCCGCCTATAAAGCCTTGGAGGATATGGCCGCTATCGGCATTTACGGATCGGTGGACGATATCCAATTGTTACTGGCTTCATATCAGGCCTTTTCAGGTTCAGCCTTGGAGCCTATTGCTTTAACGACGATAGCGCGCTCCTTGGTGGCCTTGGGAATGTACCCAATGTTGGAAAAAGTTTTGGACACTGCTAAGCCGACTGCCGCATTGGAATCTGTTAGCGAATTTCTGACTCATTACCATTTTCCTATTAAAGTGCCGCACCATACCGCTTATGCCCCGGTGGAACGCATAAATGAGTTGTCGGTTGCGTTGGGGCCTCTTTCCAGATTAAATGGCAAATTTACCGTAGAGGCGATGAATAAATGGGTGCTCTCCGCCTATGAACACCGTATCCCTAAAAAAACGGAAACCAAAACCGTAACCAAACCCACTACTACGCCGCAGCAAGCGGCTACACAAGCCCCCGCGGAACAGCAACCGGCTGAACAAGCCCAGCAAGAAGATGCGTTGTCCTATGCTCCCGTTATTCCTGTACTGGATGAAAAACCCCGCCCGGGGCTTGTCAGCAAAGTCTATCCGTCCGGTCTGCGCGAGGAGGACAGTTTAATCCGCGATTGGATGATATCCTTTAAAAACGGATATTTCAAACCGCGTAACCAAGTGGAAGCCATTATGGGTATGTCCCCGGCCAAGGCTAACAACTTAATGGAATTTTTGTATTATATGCCCCTGGATGAGGCCGAGCGTGTGATTTTTAACCCGATTCGTGAAACAGGCCGCCTGCCGGACTTTATGTATGATGCGCGCTTGATTGAGGGCACGCGCCGCCTGCCTGCCGGTTATTACAAAAATAAATTTAACGAAAATGTAAAACGCTTTGTAGAACTGGCGGACGGCGAAAATACGCTTTATGAGTTTGATATGGAACTCAAAGACCTCGTCAGCAGTATGGCCGATTACAGTTTTAAACAGGGTTTTGCCTACAAGAACAGTCCGGCCCTTACCAATGGCTTGCGCGCCAAATGGCATAAAATTGAAGTGGCCATTAACCGCCCGGGTTTAAAGGCGGACCGCGAACAGATTAACCGCTTGTGGAACGAACCCGTAGAGTTGGAAGACGGTACCAAGGTCAGTTTGCGCGATTACTTTACGCAAACGCGTTCCACCGCGTTTTTTAAAGAGGGCAAAACGCCTGAGTTTTACTTAAACAGCGCCCGCTGGGTGTCTTGGGAAAACGAACGCCGCAATCTGGCGGCATCAGAATATGTAGGCCGCCCGGAAAAACTTTCGTGGTGGGATAAAGTGCAAAATTGGCTGGTGTTGGGTAAACCGTCCCAATATTTGACGTTAAACCAATTTGGTGATGTGATGCGCACCGAGTTTGAAAAGGGTTTTGGTGGCGCGTCGGCAGACAGCCCGTATTTGGACTGCTTGGCCGGAACGGAGGATGAAGGACCTTCTTCCCTGACGATGACTATCAATAATTTTGATAAAGTGGGCGGCGTATGCCAAGCCTCGTTTGGTGACGGCGGTTATATGGGCCGTGTGGAGAAAGGCTACAATGGCACCTCTACGGTCAGCCGTTTTCAGCCGCAAAACTTTACCAATGTAAAAGTAGTAACCTTTGATTTTAAAACACTCCAACCGCGCGTACAAACATTAGCGTCCGTACCATATTTAAAAGATTTGAAAAAGCCGGATTTGGACCAAGTCCGTGCCGGAACAATGGTCGGGGACGGATTGGATCCCACGCGCGATTTGTTAGGAGTACAGCAAGCGGACCAGGCGCTCGTTAATATTCCTCATTTAAAGGCAACTATTTACCCCTTTGCCCGGTTGGCGGCTTATGAGGGAACGGTTCCGCCTTATTTAACAGGCGGCGGGCTTGGCGGTTATTTGGCATTATTTACGCCAGATTTTTATCCGCTGAAAACTATTTACCGGCTGCGTTTTAACGGGTGGAAACCGTATTTGGAAAAAACTTATTACATCCGAAAGGAAGTTCCGGCCCTTTCCGGTGCTATCCACCGCGACCGCCTGACATTTAGTGAACAGATAATGGACCGCGTGGTAAAAACTCCTGAAAAGCCCGAAAAATAAAGGTTTTTTTATCCAAAGCCCCGCTTTTAACCAGGCGGGGTTTTTTATATTCTTCCAAAAAAGCGTTTTTTGGGCGTAATTAAATGTTACAATGAGCGTAGGGGGAAAATTTATGAGTTTGATTTTAAGTAAATTGGCTGATACTATCGGTGATTCGCCGACCTTAAAAATAAATGCCGCGGCCCGCGCTTTAAAAGCGGCCGGGCAACCCGTTATTCACTTGGGCGGTGGGGAACCCACTTATCCGGCTCCGCAGGCGGCGGTGGATGCCATTATCCAAAAAGCGCAAAGCCGCAAAATAAAATATTCTCCTTCCTCCGGCACGCCGGAGTTAAAAAAAGCCGTTTTGCATTATACGCTTAACCAATATGGCCGCCGCTACGAGCCGGCCAATGTGCTTGTGTCTGCGGGTGCTAAACAAGCGCTTTTTAATTTCCTGCTTGCAACCGTAAACCCGGGAGATGAAGTCATTTTCCCTGCTCCGTTTTGGGTCAGTTATCCCGAAATGGTGCGTATGGCGGGGGGAACGCCTGTTATCGTGCGCCCGACGGAAGACTTAATGGTTAAGGCGGAGCAGATTTTAAAGGCCGTTACGCCCAAAACCAAGGCGATTTTGATTAACAGCCCGTGCAACCCGTCGGGGCAAATTTACAGCGCGGAATTTGTAAAAACCATTGTGGAATTTGCCGAGGCCAACCAAATCTTTTTGGTAATGGACGATATTTACCGCGAACTCGTTTTTGACGGACAAACCACGCCGAACCCCTGCCAATATGCGCAGGCGGCAGAAAATTTAATTATTATTAACGGTGTATCAAAACTCTACGGCTTGACCGGGCTTCGTATCGGTTGGGCGGTAAGTGCCAATAAACCACTGATTGCCGCTATGGGCCGTATGCAGGCGCAAAGCACATCCTGCAACAGCGATTTGAGCGAAACCGCTGCGGCCGCCGCCCTGTTGGGCGACCAAAATGTAGTGGCAGACCTGCGGCGCGTATTACAGGAAAATCGCGATGCGCTGCTTGCCGAGGTTGCCAAGATTCCCAATGTGCGCGTGCAAAAGCCGCAGGGAACCTTCTATTCGTTCATAGATTTTAGCCACTATAACGCCGATTCCAATGCACTGGCGCAGTACCTGTTGGAAAAGGCATTAGTGGCCGTAGTGCCCGGAAAAGCGTTTGGAGCGGAAGGGTACCTACGCGTCAGTTTCTGTGCGGACAAGGCCTCTATTATAGAGGGCGTGCGCCGCATACGCTGGGCGTTGGATAAAACCGCCCCGAACGAAATAAAAATCGGGGATAAATTAGTTACGAGGGATTAAAATGAAAACATTAAATGCTAAACCGGATTTCTTTAAACCGGATTATGGTTTGGAACACGCCGGTATTTCTACCAATAAAACCGTGTACTGGAACTATTCCACTCCGTCTTTGTACCAGGAAGCCTTGGACCGCAAAGAAGCCAATGTGGTGTACGGCGGCCCGCTGTGCGTGAGCACCGGCAAACATACCGGCCGCAGCCCGAACGACCGCTTTTTTGTGGAAACCAAAGACATTGAAGGAAAACTTTTTTATAACAAAAGCAACAAAGGTATTAAACCCGAATACTTTGATAAAATCTTTGCCAAAGTGAAAGAATATGTAAAAGACAAAGACCTCTTTGCCCGCGATGCGTATGTCGGTTCCAGCGAAGCCTCCCGCCTCAAAGTGCGCGCCATTACGGAATGTGCCTGGACGAACCTGTTTGTTAAAAATATGTTCATTGAACCCAAACAGGAAGAATTAAAATCTTTTGTGCCGGAATTTACGCTTATCTGCCTCCCCAAAATGAAAGTGGACCCCGCCACCGACGGCACCACTAGCGAAACCGCTATTTTGATTAACTTTGAAAAGAAGATTATCTTGGTCATCGGCACCGAATACGGCGGCGAAAATAAGAAATCCCTGTTCACGGTAATGAACTTCCTCTTGCCGCAAAAAGGCATTATGACGATGCACTGCTCCGCCAACGTGGGCGATAAGCAGGACAGCGCGATTTTCTTCGGTTTGTCCGGCACGGGCAAAACCACCTTGTCTGCGGATATGACCCGCGGCCTCATCGGCGACGATGAACACGGCTGGGACGATGAAGGTGTGTTCAACTTTGAAGGCGGCTGCTATGCCAAAGTGATTCGTTTGAGCCAAGAAGCCGAACCCCAAATTTATTCCACCACCCACCGCTTTGGTACGGTGTTGGAAAATGTGGTCTTTGACCCCGAAACCGGCAAACTCAACCTGGACGATGACACCCTGACCGAAAACACCCGCGCTTGCTACCCGCTTAATTTTATTGAAAACGCGGTAGAAAGCAAACGCGCTCCGCACCCGAAAAACATCATCTTCTTGACATGTGATGCCTTTGGTGTAATGCCGCCTATTTCCAAATTGACGCCCGACCAAGCCTTGTACCACTTTATCAGCGGTTACACCGCCAAAGTGGCCGGTACGGAAAAAGGCGTAAAGGAACCGACCAGCACGTTCTCCACCTGCTTCGGCGGTCCGTTTATGGCTTTGCACCCGTCTGTGTATGCCGAACTGTTAAAGAAGAAAATCCAACAGCACCAAGTGGATTGCTGGCTCGTCAATACGGGCTGGATTGGCGGCCCTTATGGTGTCGGCCACCGTATCAGCATTAAATACACCCGCGCGCTGTTGAACGCCGCTTTGGACGGGAAATTGGCGAAAGTGGACTTTATCACCGACCCGGTTTTCGGCTTCCAAATCCCGACTTCTTGCGAAGGCGTGCCGTCCGAAATTTTAAACCCGATGAACTCTTGGGCCAACAAGGAAGAATATATGGTAAAATATGAGTCCTTGGCCAAGTCGTTTATTGAGAACTTTAAAAAGTACGAATCCGGCTGCTCTAAGGAAGTTTTGGCCGCCGCGCCGAAAGTAAAATAAGCGCGCAGTCATTTCATTTAACGGAGCCGTTTTGGCAAGTAACCCTTACCAAGCGGCTCCAAATATACTAAAATTTAATAAAGAGATTTATCTTTCACACAAATAGGAGAATTAGTAATATGGCAAAAGCAAATGCAAAATTTATGGCCCCGTTAACCCCCAGCGCCGAATTGGCCGCCGTAGTGGGTTCCGCGGCACTTCCCCGCACCGAAGTTGTTAAAAAAATGTGGGAATACATTAAAAAGAACGGCTTGCAGGATGCTAAAAACAAACGCATGATCAACTCTGATGCGAAATTGGCCCCGATTTTTGAAGGCAAAAAACAAATCAGCATGTTTGATATGAGCAAATATCTTTCCAAACACTTGGCCAAATAAGCCTGTTGAAAGACAATTTAAACCCCGGTGGCAGATTTTCTGTTTCCCGGGGTTTTTATATTATGAACTGCGTCTTGGGGCGCATTTAATGGAATTTATCCGGGATCTGTCGTTATAAAATGAAGTAACAATAAAAGCAACAACAGATTCCCGACTACAACACTCGGGAATGACGACTAAAAGAAATAAAGGACAGGTTTGAATGACATTTGGCGCGGAGCGTTCCAGTATTCAGTATTTTCCCTCTTGTTTTTGATAGGAAATAAATTATAATATTAAATATATCTCTAATTTTAATGGGGGTTTTATGAAAAAAACCTTATTTTTATTTACCATTTTGTTGGCACCGTTGTTCGTTTTTGCCGCTAATGCCAATAAGATGACAATGGTAACATATTTCCCGGTGAAATATGTGGCATATAGCCAGGTAGATGTAATGAAGCAAATGGACGTCGGCTTAACCTCTGCTTGCCAAATGAACTTGGGCTGCACGGCAGAAGAGGGTTTTAATACAGGGAAATCGTTGCGCGTAAATAACTTGTTAAATATTGCCGGGGGCAAGTTGGATTTGAACGACGCCCCTGCGATTGAAGGAAATACCGCGCGCATTGGTAGCGGTAATGGCGTGGCGGATTTTGATTTTGAAACCAGTTTGCGCGTAGGTAACTACAAGCAAGGCTACACGATGCAGACGGATAATATGTATTTGAGCGAGTTAAACTTGTTTGGTTACAAATTCCCGGCGTGTAGTGGGGAAACAATGAGTTGGCAAAAATTAAAACTCAAAAACAAGGAAGAGGTATATTTGGTCTGCGGCGAAGCGGAACAAGGCGCTTGCACCCCCACAAATAATGGGAAAACTACTTATACGGCCAGTTGCCCGTCGGGACAAAGTGGACAAATTACCTATACTTGGAACTCTACGTCTTGCCAATATGACGAAACTTCTAATACTTGCCGGACGGTCCAAGGTTGTAGTGATGCCACCTATAAGGCCAGCCATAAGAGCGAGTGCTGTCCGTCTGCCGATAAAACCGATAAGGTATGTTGGAAAGCGGATCAGGAGTATGTTGTGGAAAAAATTAACCAATGTTCTTGCCGCCCTTGTGCTGAATTAGCGTACCCGTCGGACGAAACTATTGAGGCACAAATGTGTACTCATCCTGGGGTAGAGCGATGCCGTTGTATTAAAAATTGGTACACTTCTGGAAACGGTTGTAGCATTTCTCAGTGGCAGAGTTGCAAGACTACTTATACCAAAAACGGCTGGTAAAAGGTTTTCCGTATACAAAAACCGCCCCGGATTTTTCGTAACCCGGGGCGGTTCATTTTTGGCTAAAATTTGCCTTTATTGTTCGTTGCCGAAAATGGTGTTTAATTGGCGGTTTACGCGGTAAAAGGTGGCGCATTTGGGCATATCTTTTAGCCGCTTTGCGCCGATATACGTCATACAACTGCGCATACCGCCCAACAGAGCCAACAGCGTGGGCTCAATCGGGCCGCGGAACGGCAGTTCCACCACTTTGCCTTCGCTCGCGCGGTACTTTTTCATCCCGCCGTAATGCTTGTCCTGTGCGTATTGGGAACTCATCCCGTAGAAAATTTTGTACTGTTTTTCCTCAATTTTCATAGCGCAGGTCTTGTCGTCAATCATATTCACTTCGCCCGTTTGATAATTTTTAGTACACATTTCGCCGCCGCTTTCAGTGTGTCCGGCCAACATACCGCCCAACATTACAAAGTCCGCTCCGGCGCAAAAACTTTTGCATACATCTCCGGGAACTGTGCAGCCGCCGTCGGCGCAAATCATCCCGCCTACCCCGTGGGCCGCATCTGCGCATTCAATTACTGTGGAAAATTGGGGCCTGCCGACTCCGGTCAATTTGCGCGTGGTGCAGACGGATCCAGGGCCAATACCCACTTTTACAATATCGGCCCCGTTTAAAATCAGGTCCTCGCACATATCGCCCGTAACCACGTTGCCCGCCATAATCAGGGCTTGCGGCCACGCTTTGCGCACTTTGCGGATGTAATTAATCAAATAGGGGGAATAACCGTTGGCTACGTCCACACAAATATTGGCGCAAAGTTTTTCGTCCATTACGCGGGTCAATTTTTCAAAGTCCGCATCAGATACGCCGGAACTGACAAAGAGTAAATCGTTGGAGCCAAATTCTTTTGCGTTATCCTTTAAAAAGTGGATTAAATCTTCGGCGGAGTAATGCTTGTGCAGGGCACTCATCAAATGTTGTTTTTGCATTTCGCGTGCGATTTCAAAGGTGCCGGTCGTGGCCATATTGGCCGCAATAATGCCCGTGGCGTTTATCTGGCGCGGACACCATTTAAAGGCATAGTTGCGCGTAATGTCCACCTCCGAGCGGGAAGCCAAAGTGGAGCGTTTGGGACGCAGAAGTACGTCGCAATAGTCTAGTTGGATATCATCATAAATTCTCATAAATCCTCCCGTTTGAGGGGAAAATGGCCTTTCCTCCCAAACCGTTTTATATCATACAAAATTTAAGTGCCCCAAACGGCAAAAAACTTTTTGCCAGACGGCGGTTTTTTAGATATAATGGGTATTGTATTTAGCCTAAATACAACTATACTTTTTGTAATGGAGCCGATATGAAAAAAGGGTTTACCTTAATTGAATTGTTAGCGGCTGTACTGATTATGGGTATTTTGACGGCGGTTGCTTTACCCCAGTATCGCCGCAGTTTGGAGCGCACCCGCGTGGCGGAGGCCTTGCAAATGCTGCCCAGTATTTATGATGCCCGCGAAAGATTAGTAACGGAAAACGATTGGACGTGGAGTGAAGGAATGCACGCTGGTACGGCGGCAAGTAATGTGTCCTTTAAAAAGTTGGATATGGAAATGAAAGGGAAGCAGGGGGCAAACGCTACCACTTGGGTAACGGATAACTTTACTTACAATTTGGCGAATAATTGTGTTGGTATTCTGTGCCTTATAAATGGAGAGCCCAATGTGTCGGCCAATATGTTGCGCGGAACCTATAAAGGGACAACTATTTATTATACCGGCAATGATTTTTTATGTTGCCCCGGTACAGTGCGGGATTCTTGCGAACGTTTGAATGTAACGCAGGCATCACATTGCACTCTTAATTTTAGGGGATAATCAAAATGAACAAGAAAGGTTTTACATTAGTTGAATTATTAGCCGTAGTTCTTATTGTGGCTATTTTGTCCGGTGTGGCTTTGCCGCAGTATCGCAAGGTGGTGGAAAAGGCCAATTTGTCGGAAGCGGAAAGTATGATGCGGACGATTTACGATTCCAGCGAACGCTTGGCGGGGGAGTTTGGCTACCGCAATTTTGTGGAAATGGCTCAAAACGATTCCTCCAAGGCGGTTTTCAGCCGTATGGATATGTTTGATTCGTCCAACTTGCCCCGCGGGTGCAATTTGACGGACAGCAAAACGCTTACCTGTGCCAAATTTGTTTTTGTGCCTTATGTGGTCAAAAACGGACGCGCTTTTGTGCAGGCTACCAAGGTTAGCGGAACCTATAAAGATACGGTAATTTTGTTTGACCGCGGCAACCAACAACTTTACTGCTCTCCGGAAGGCGATGCGTGCGACACCTATGGTTTGGACGTACTGTAAGAGGATAATATGAAGAAAAATTTGTTTAACGGCGGTTTTACGCTAGTAGAAATTTTGGTTGTTATTATGATTGTGGCCTTGCTGGTTACAATGGCAATGCCTATGTACGAAAAAACGGTAGAAAAAAGCCGTATGACTGAATCGCGCACGATGCTTAAAAAGATTTTGGAGTCCAAACTGCGCATTTTGGATAATATGGATACAGTTAATTATTCAAGCGGCTTGTTCGGCTTTGAAAATTTGGATGTTAGTGTGCCGTGTGTAAAGTCTTCCGGCGAAAAACTTTCCCGTTGTGAGGGGGCGTCCATAATGACGAAAGATTTTACCTATAAGTTATTGCCTACGGGAACTATCCCCGGCGGTTCTACTGCCACTATCGCCAACGCGGTTTGTGCCGTGCGTCGCTCGGGTGATTATGCGGGCGTGAATTTCCTGTATTTGGGCGAGTTGGAAACGGACCCCAATAAAAGCAAATTCTTCTGCAATAACGGCGGCGTAACCGACGGTTGTGCGGTGTACGGGTTGGACTCCACGGGTTCAGCCTGGTGCCGGTAAATTCCAAGTTTTTAGTGCCATAAAAAAACCCCCGGGGCGTTATATTGCTCCGGGGTTAATTTTTTCTACACTTTATTTGTAAAGTCTTTCCAGTTCTTCGGCCAGTTCGTTAGGCGAAACATTGCCCGCCTTTAATACCCTGGTGTGAAAGTCCGCTAGTGAGAATTTTTTGCCCAATTTCTTGGTGTATTTGGCGCGCGCGCTTTCCAACGCATCCAAGCCCGCCGCATAGCCTACGGCCTTGCCGGGGTTCAAAGCCGACTCTTTAATAAGTGCTTCGGCATCTTCTTGGGTAAAGCCATTTTCGCCCACCAAAAAGTCCATTGCGTCGTTGTAGGAATATTGGCGGCTTTGCAGGCGCATATCCACCAAAGCCGCGGCGGCCCGGCGGTAATTGTGCCACGCTAAAAACAGCAGTTCATCATCGGTTACAATATAGCCCGCTTCGCTTGCCAGTTTGAGCGCGTATTCGTTCCAACCGTCTGCCATACTCTGCGCCGGGTAAAAGCGGCGCGCCGCGGACAATCCGGCTGTTTTTGCGGTTTGGTAAAAGCGGCCCGGCACTAATTCCTGTGCGGTTAAAAGTTTGCGTGTCGGGGTGTTGTAATCACGCACCAACTGTTCGGCTTGAGCGCGGCGGTTGCCAAAGGGCAGGCGGATAAAAAAGTCGCTCCGCGCGTTATTGCCAAACGGGGGCAGAAATAAATCACTCTGCGTGTAAGCGTAATATTGCGGCAGCGGCTTGACCGTAAAGGCCACCTGCCCGGCTGGAAGTAAACCGTTGTCCGTCAAAAGGGCCGCTAACTGATTGGCTTCTTGCGTGAGCAAGGCGGGTAAATCGGTTTCTGCGGGGGCTTGCGTAATGCGTTTGGCTACGGTGTAAAAATCTTGCGCGGTCGGCGGAACAAATTTACCCTTTTTGGCCTTTTTTTCTTTTTTTGCAGGTTCTTTTTTTTGCTCCTCCACAATGGGTTGGTTGTTTAACCCGTCAATCACCGTTACCTCATCTTCGTTGGCGCTTACGTTCTGTGCAAAAGGCTCCAAGGTTTTGGCCAGTTGTTTTTGTGCCGATAAAAAATCTTGCGCAAAGCGTTTTTCCAGTTTAGCCAAAGGTTCTGTGGTTTGATAGCGGTTTTTTAAAATTTCTGCATAGGCTTCTTTGCCCAAACGGAAATCGGCGGCTGATTCTTGCTGGGATTGTTCCTTAAATAAATCAAACATCCTTTTAATGGAGCGTTTGGCTTCGTTTGCCTGGTTTTTGATTTGCGCGGCGGCAATATCGTCCTCGGCGTCCTGTACCAAAATGTTTACCAGTTCATCAAATGAAATATAGGCGTAGTAGGTTCTTTCCATCGCCAAGCGTGCCAAAAAAGCGGAGGGATTGGCCAAATTCTTTTCCGCCTGGTCCGCCACGTTTTTTAAATCGTTTAGCCGCGCGGTTAAATCGGCGCGCTGTCGGCGGGGGGAAGACACGGGCTTTAATACTACGTCATACACTGCATCCAGTGCCTCGGCATAATACAAGGGGTCGCTTTCGGCGCGGTGCTGCTGTAAGGCAAAAATATCGTCATCCATTGATTCCTTTAACAAGGTTAAATCGGCCCGTTTGGAGGGGGATAATTGCTTGGCGGAAATTTCGTCCAAGGCGTTTCGCACCGTGCGCAGTGCGGCCAGTTGAGCGGCTTGGGCGCGGGGGGAGCGGTCGTTTAATTTAGCGTTAGCGGAGGTAAACCCTAACCGCCCGGCGCGTTCGGGCTCGGACGTGAGCGTAACGGAGGCATAGCGGTTGGCCGCATCATCTAGGGCGTTGTCGGTTAAAAGGAAATCAATATTTCCAAAATCAAAGCCCGTTTGGGCGTTGGCGGCGGAAAAAGCCAAAAGCCCGCACGCGCAGCCCAGTAATGAAAAGAAGCAATTTTTTTTCATAAGATCCTGTTTTATAATAAAGTAAAACGCCCGCCATAGGCGGACAAAGATATTGTATTTTTTGCGTGCGTGCTTTGTCAATTTAAAAAGGTTTGCTAAGCATGGGAAAATTTGTTAAAATAAATTATCTTCAAACGGCCGTAATATTTAATAAAGGTTTACCCGCAAGGCCGTTTTTGCTATAATCTAATTATAACCCTTTCCGGGCCATTAGCTCAGTTGGTAGAGCAGACGCCTCTTAAGCGTAAGGTCGTGAGTTCGAGCCTCACATGGCCCACTTTGGATTTTCAAACATATAAAGAAGTTAAAAATATAGGACGGGTGGCGGAATCGGTAGACGCGTACGCCTTAGGAGCGTATGGAGCAATCCGTGAGGGTTCAAGTCCCTCTCCGTCCAGATTTTCGGCTATGCCGATACAACAGGAGTGAGTACGATGTCCATCTTCAAAACTGCCCAGGCCGGGGAAGTAAAAACTAAACAATTAGGCAAAGAAGGCTGCCGCGTTACGTTGTCTGTGGAAGCCGCCCCCGAACTGGTATCTAAATGCTTTCAAAATGCCGCCGTTCAGGTGCAATCCCGCGCGCAAATGCAAGGTTTCCGCGCCGGTAAAGTGCCGCTTGATCTCGTTAAACAAAATTTTGCCGGACATATCAAAGAACGCGCCTTGGACTTAACCGTTAAAGCCGCTATCAATGCCGCTATTGCCGATGCCAAATTGGATGCGGTGGCCGTTCCTACCCTCACCAAGGCCGATTTCGCCAATTTCAACGACGGCAAAGCCTTTCCGTTTGAAATTGCGGTAGATGTCGCTCCGGAATTTGATGTAAAAGATTACAAAGGTATTGAAATTGCCAAAAAGCCCGAAACGGCCACAGATGCCGACGTAAACGAAAATCTTTCCCGCGTGCAGGACGCCAATGCCCGCTTGGAAAGTGCCCAAGACGGTGCCGTTATTGACGATAAATGCTATGCAGTGGTGCATTACAAAGGCCAGCGCAATGGCAAAGACGATTACAAATTAAGCGCCGACAGTGAACTGGTAGATATGGCTGCCCCGCAGACAATGCCCGGATTAGCCGAAGCCATTACAGGGCTTAAAAAAGGCGACGAAAAAGATTTTGAGTCCAAAGAAGGGGAAGAAACTCTTTCCTTCCATGTTGTAGTGGACGATATTAAAAATAAAATCGTGCCCGCGTTGGACGACGGTTTCGCCAAAGATATGGGCTTTGACACCTTGGACGCTTTGAAAGCCAAGGTAAAAGAAAGTCTGGACGAAGAAGCCAAACAAAACGCTCGCCGCGACGAAATCGCCCAAATTGAAAACCACTTGGTTAAAGCCAACGATTTTGCCTTGCCGCAAAGCCTGGTGGAAGAATATACGGAATCTTCCCTTAACAACTTTGTGCGCAGTATGACGCAGATGAAGCCCGACCAATTAAATGCCGAACAGCGCAAAGCGTTTGAAGAACGCATCCGCCCTAGTGTGGAAAAGGACTTGCGCATTGGCTATATTGTGCACGCTATTGCCAAAAAGGAAAACTTGGAAGCCACCGAGGCCGACTGGAAAGCCGAGTTGGATAAGAGCCTTGCTTCCAACACGCAAAACAAGGCTGACGAAAAGAAAATTAAATCTTTCTTTGAAGAACGTAAAGCCCACATTTTGGCTACGCTTTCCGAACGCAAAGTATTTGATTTCTTGAAAGCCGAAGCGAAATATAAATAATTTTGCTAAAAACAGATAACACCGCCCCGCTTGGGTTTTATACCCAGCGGGGCGGTGTGCTTTTGATGGGGTGCGCGTGAGTGGCTTTCTTGTTATTTTGCTGGGGTCATTCCCTTTTTCCGTCGTTCTGTAAGGTTTTGCGGCCCGCAGGGTTCGGGGAACTGTCGCTTCTGTTGCTGTGTGCTTTTGTAGTCATCCCCGAAGGTTTCTGTCGGGGATCTGTTGTTTCGGAAGAGAACAACCACGACGAACAACAGATTCCCGACTACGACACTCGGGAATGACGGCTATATCGCTATTGTAGTCATATCCGAAGGTTTGGTGGTCTTCCGGGTTCGGGAATCTGTTGTTTTTCCTCTTGTTTTTTGCAGAAAATAAAATATAATATTAGATATCTCTAATTTTAATGGGGGTTTTATGAAAAAAACCTTATTTTTATTTACCATTTTGTTGGCGCCGTTGTCTGTTTTTGCCGCTAATGCCAATAAAATGACAATGGTAACGTATTTCCCGGTGAAATATGTGGCATATAGCCAGGTAGATGTAATGAAACAAATGGACGTCGGCTTAACCTCTGCCTGCCAAATGAACTTGGGTTGTTCAGCAGACGAAGGGTTTAATACAGGGAAATCGTTGCGCGTCAATAACTTATTAAAGATAGCAGGGGGAAAACTGGAACTAAATGATGCGCCTGCAATAGAGGGCAGCACCGCGCACATTGGTAGCGGGAACGGAACGGCGGACTTTGATTTTGAAACCAGTTTGCGCGTAGGCAACTACAAGCAAGGCTACACGATGCAGACGGATAATATGTATTTGAACGAATTAAACTTGTTCGGCTATAAATTCCCTAAATGTGAGGGGGAGACAATGAGTTGGCAGAAATTAAAACTCAAAAACAAGGAAGAGGTTTACTTGGTCTGCGGCGAAGCGGAACAAGGCACTTGCGAGCCTCCGGCGGACGAACCGACCGAAAAGGCCTGTGATTACGGAACAGGCACTCAGACTAGAACTTGGAACTACAACACGTGCCAATGGAACGATTGGAATAAATTGAATTGCAAACTCACGCCGACAGAAGACACCTATGTGTGGACTTTGACAGATTCCGGGTATGGGTGGCTTCCGCAAGGCATCAAATGCGGGGTCACTTGTATGGTAAACGCAACCACAGGAACTCTATCTGGTCATCCTTTCTTATCGTCGGACGGGTCGTTAGTTACAACAACGACTGCAATTATACCCAAATGCACAAGTTCTAATGTTGGGGAAACGTGTAAAATAGGGAACATTAAAGCCAAGACCCTTGAGGAGTCTGACAGATATTACTATTGTCCAACATACACTTGTACTAAAAAATAGTTTTAACAAAATACCGGGGGTTTTTACTTCTTCCGGTATTTTTTTGCCTTTTTGCTGTCATCCCGTAAGGTTTTTATATGGGGTCTGTTGTTGTTTGCCGTCATCCCCGAAGATTTTGCGCCCCGTATGGTTCGGGACTCTGTTGTTGCGTGCAAAAACAGCAAAAGACGGATTCCCGAACCCTGCGGGCGGCCACTCTTTCGGGAATGACGGCTATATTTCTTTGGTAGTCATCCCCGAAGTGTTTGGTAAGTATATTCTTCCTTCGTCATCCCCGAGGGCTTCTGTCGGGGGTCTGTCGTTTTGTAAGAGAACAACCACGACGAACAACAGATTCCCGAACCCTGTGGGTCGCCGCTCTTTCGGAAATGACGACCGACAAGAAAATGCCCCCAAATTTAATAATAATTTCTAATCCAATACTGCCTCTTTACCTTGTGCGCCTTAAAAAACTACAATATAATAAACCTTTTTATGGACTTTTTATGCTAAATTTAATCAAACCCGAAAAAGAAACTATCTATATGAAGATTATCCGCGTGCTGCTGGCTATGTGTTTTCTCGTCGTGCCGCTCGTGTTTTTTACCGACCTTACCGCCAACCCTTTTTTTGTACAAAATACACTTTTGTATGTGCTTTTGGCCCTTATTTACGGCACTTTGGCGTTCCGCTTTTTGCGTTTAAAAGATATTGATTTTACCAAAACTTTTTTTGATTTGGCTTTCTTCGTTTATGTCATAGCGTGCGTTGTGGGGTGGCTTTCTGCCGTATCGTCCGCACCGCAAGCCTTGCGCCAAACAATGTTTTACGGAATGTTAAACTATGGCACCCTGTTGGTAATTGTGGCCTTGGGGGCGTATGTAATCAGCAAAAATGTGGTTTTTTCCGGCGTAATTGAAAGCAAAACCAATTATATTTTGATGTTCCTTGCGTGGGGCGGGCTGTGGTACTTTTTGCCTATGCTCAAAACGCATATGTCTTCCGACGGGCTTTTTGCGCAAATGTTTGATTGGTACGCGCTTGTTTTATGGGTTTTAGGCGTTTATTTAGGAGTGCGGGTGCTTAAAAAACTCACGCAGGAAAATATTTTAGTGCTGATATTTGTTGCCGTGTTTTTGGCTTGTTGTTACGGAGTGTTGCAGGCGCTCGGACTTGAATTTTTATGGCCGTTTGAAATCAACCAGTTTGCTACCAAGGCATTTTCCACCTTTGGCAACCCGAACTTTTTGTCCTCGGCGGTGGTGATGCTGTTGCCGTCGCTCCTCGTGTACTATATGCGGACGGACAGCAAAAAGGATTTTATCGTCTATGGCCTGCTTGTTTTAGTCTATATTTTGTTCTTATCTTTTGGTGTGGCGCGCTCGTGTTGGCTGGGGGCCTTGTGCGGGCTTATTATGATGTGGATGTTCGGCACCTTGCGTTCGCTTATTTGGCAGCGCAAAGGCCGCGTGTTTTTGCTTGCGTTGCTTGCCGTAGGCGTAGGGTGGGGCTCCGTGTATATAGACGGCTCGTCCGCTACCCGCCCGGTGGCTACGCGCGCCAAGGAACTTACCCTCGTTACGCCGTCTAACATTACGCTTAACGTGGATAAAGACCATATCTTTCAGTCGCTTCACCAACGCTTGTTTATGTGGGATGTTTCCAAGGAAATCTTTTTGGACCGTCCGGTAATGGGCAGCGGGCTTGGAAATTTTCAAATGGCCTTTGAGCAGAACCAGCCCAAAACCTTGCTCCGTTATCCCAATCTGCGTGAACTCAAAACCATTACCAATGCACCGCATAATGAACTGTTCTTCCAACTGGCGCAGGGGGGGATTGTCGGCCTGGGGCTGTTCCTCTTTATGTTTATGGTGCTGTTTTTGGAGGTGCGCGATTTTGCCGCACACAAAAAAGAAGGCGACAAAAAGCAACTCTTGCAGGCGCTTTTCTGTGGTATTTTGGGAATGCTTGCGGACAATATGTTTAACATTTCCCTGCACGCGGTGGTTCCGGCGTTTATCTTTTGGTGGATGGTTGGGGCCGAAGTAAGCGGTGTCGGTAAAGAAGAACGAAGTGTTGTAATTACCGTCAACCCGGTTACCAAAACCGTTGCCTTGGCCGTTTTAGGCTTTTCTGTGGCAGTGATTGTGTGGCAAGGTTTGTGGTTGGCGAGTGAGTACCGCGCGTTTGTAGGTCAAAAGGAAATTGCGGCAAAAAATTATTCTGCCGCAGTGGAAAATCTTTCCCGCGCGTTAAAACTGTACCCGGCTAATACCGAGGCAGGCTTCCGCTTGGGAAATGTGCTTTTGTCGCAGGGCAAGTATAAGGATTCTCTGGCCGCCTTTGAAAAGACCACTTCCGCCGCTTCGTATTACGAGGAAGTCTATTTCCACGCCGCGTTGGCGGCCTTGGGCACGCACGATAATAAAAAAGCAGTGCATTATTTGATAGATAATTTAAAACTTCACCCGTATAATTTGCAGGCGTACCAAATGCTCTCGCAACTGTTGGACGAGGACGTTATTTACGCCGACGAAACGGCACTTGCTTTGGTGGAGCGCGGCTTAAAACTTTTTCCGTACGAGCCTGCCTTGTGGCGCGTGGCGGGGGAAATCCACCAAAAACTGGGCGATACCGAATACGCTAAAAACGTCTATAAACGTGGGCTGACGGTGGATACGTTGGATAAGGAACTCCTCTCTCGTTTGGACGCACTGTACGGAAAAAGCAAGGATAAGCCCGCTATTTTGGCACAGGCACGGCGCTTGCAGCGGTATCAGGAAAAAGCGGACAAGTTTGAAAAAATGTCCGAATTTTACAAACACCGCCTGCGTAGTGATGTGGAAAACTATATAAAAGAATTCCCCGAGGATACCAACGGGCCGATTTTGTTGGCGCGTATCTTGTCGCTTTCGGGCAATGATATTAAGTCCAAGGAGGTTTTGGACCGCCTGCTTCAAGAACATCCGGACGACTTGTGGGCCAATATTGCGCTTTCCACGCTCTACCGCAAGGCAGAGGATGTAAAAAATGCCAAACGCTGTTTGTTAGATGCGCTGTTTTATTATCCGCAAAATTCGGCTGCTACGGCACGCCTAAAAGCCCTTGGATAAGGACAATTTTTTGCGTTTATAAAAAAGTTGCTTTACAAACCGCGCTAAATTGCTATAATTCTAGTATCTGTGTGTTGCAGGGTAAACCCATTATTAACGCAAGGGACAGGAAAATCAATAATGAAAACAAATAGAATATTTAGTTATTTGACCGTTTCTTTCTTATGCTTTTTGTTGACGGGGGGAACGCTGGTTTATGCGGCCTCTCCCGCCAAACAGTTGGCAAAGGGTATTTCGCTGTATGAAAAAAATAAAGACAGCGAAGCAATGGACTATTTTATTGACGTGATGGTTCACGGCGATAAAGACCAAGTGGCCGAAGCCAACAAATATGTGGAATTAATCCATAACCGCGTGGGCGGTATTCAAACCCCGGTGGAAGTGGATGTAAACTTTAAAGAAGGCGAAGTGAAAACGCTTGACGACGTGGCCACCGATGCCGTAGCCGAGGCCCAACAGCAGGCTCAACTTGCCGCCCAAGAAGCACAGGCCAAAGCGCAGGAACAGAAAGCCCAGGCCGCCGCTGCCAAGGAAGGTTTAGTAAACGACGTGAACGCCCAACAACAGGCGTTGACGGACCGCATTGAAGCGCAACGCTTGGCCGCTCAGGAAGCCGCCGCACAGGCACGCCAAGATGCGTTGCAAACCGCCGCGGACGTGAACGAAGCCGCCATTGAAACCACGGCTGTGGCCGGAGTCGCTTCCGCCGGAACGGCTGCACAAAATGCGGATGAACAAGCGATTGCCAATCAAACGCAGACTGTAACGGATGCTGCTTTGGGCGCTACTCCGCGCCAAGAAAGCACGCTGACCTCGTCTGCTGATTCCACCTTTACCGATTTGACGTCCCCCGAAGCCGTGGAAGCGCGCGAATTATATACCAACCAAAAATTGGATTCTATGACCGCCGCCGCCATTGAAAAAATTAATGCCGCTAAGGGCGTACATCTCTATTTCCGCGACAATATGCCGGATGCCTTGGATATTGATGCCGATGTCCTTTTTGACGGCAACAAATTCCGCCCCGAAGCCTTGCCTCTTTTAAACAGCATTTATGAAATGCTGGCTTTGGTGCAGGGCGCGGGTTATGTTATTTTGCCGCCCGGCTCTTATACCGACGATGTAACATTGGCGGGTATCCGCCAGGCAATGGCACTTAACTCTTATTTTGTAAACCGTGGTATTTCCCAAGGAAAATTGCATTACAATCTGGGTCTTGCCGACCAGGAACCGCCGGCCCGCTTTGCGAATTTAAACGGGCTTTCTATCGTGTTTGATTATACCGCCAAATTGCCGACCCGTATGGAAAAGAACGAAGGCAACGAAAAGGCCCCGCTTTTAAGTATGGCGATTGTTCCCCAATGCCACGCCATTGACCGTTCGTTGGGCGAAGCATATGCGGTGGATTTCTCCGTATTGGAAACGGTAAACCCGATTGATAATTGGCTCTTGCAGGTCGTTCAGCACGGGCGCGACGGCAACTATTACGTTGTCCGCCAGTTGGAAGGCTTTACGCCCGTTTATCATCAGATTTTATGGAACGGACGCAAAGGCATTATCGGGCCGGAACTCCCCTGCGGCAAATATACCTTGGTATTGACCGCAACTGATTTAAAGGGACAAAAACAAACCTTGCGCCGCCGCGTAATTGTTAAATGTTCGGCGCAGAAGAAGACATCTTCCGCCTCCTGCACCACCTCTGCCTGCCAGACAAAGGTAACGGGTGACGAACTTTGCCCCTCTTGCAATTATAAAGCGGACCGTTTGTGGACCAAACCGACCCGCACTATGGGTGCTGCCCACGAAACTGCGGAACAACCGGTAGAAACGCAAGCCCAAACGGCAACGGCTCCCACCACGGACGTAACGGCGCCCGCTCCGGTGGATACGCCCGATACGCTTGGCGGTACGGCTTATCCGTCTGCCCAACAGTCTTATTCTCCGTATGATACCCCGACGGATGCGCAAGCCTATGGTACGCAACCGTCCACCGCTCCGGTAAATAACCCGTACGATATGCCGTACGAAGATTACAATACCGGAAGCGCCAACTAATTCCCGAGGTGAGTATGAGTAGCAGTCTTGCTAGTATTACGGAAGCGTTAATCGGCCAAAATATGAATGCCCACCCGGATTGCCTGGGTATCTATATTGGCATTGACGAAATGTATGTGGCGCAAACCACCAAAAAAGACAGCGGAACCGTGCTGGAATCTTTGGTGCGCGTGCCGATTAATTCCGTAGATAAAACTTTGTTAAAACCATTAGATTTGAACGAAGCGTTCTTTGCTATGGATAACTGGTTGGAATCCTTGAAAAAAGTAACGTCTAAAAAGAAATGGAAAACCAACCGCGTGGTTATCAGTTTGGCTTCTTCGTTTTGCTTACTGCGCCACTTTGTGATTCCGGCCGCCATTGAGCGCAAAATGTGGAAGAGTTCTATTCCTCTTCAAGCGCGCAAGTATATCCATTTTCCGTTTGAAAAAGCGGAATACGCATATCACGTTTACGAATTTGAAACGGCCGCTACCAAGCAAAAACGCTTGGGTGTGGTGTTTGCAATGACTACCCAGCAGATTATTGAACGGTTGCGCAAAGGATTGAAATCGGTGGGATTGGAACTTATATCAGTGGAACCGTCCAGCCTTTCTCTGGGGCGCGCGTTTAACGATAGCGACAAGGAAGCCGTTGGCAACGGCGGACGTATTTATTCCTTCTTCGGCAAGGACTTGGCGAGTTTTGTTTTCTTAAATGAAAACGCTCCTGTTCTCTTGCGCGAGGTGGAAATTTCGGGTTCTTTGCCGGCGGAACGCCGCCGCTTTGAAATCACCAACTGCACGGAATTTGTGGCCAAACAGTTGGAAAAGGATCCCTTTGAAGAAGCCGTTATTGTGGGTACGGATGTGGACCCGTGGATTCCCGCGCTGGAAGCCGATTCTAAAAAGCCGGTGCGCAAATGGAATTTAAGCGAGGTTTACGGAATTGAAACGCGCTCGGCGGGAGAAATTGCCGCCATTGGCGCGAGTATTAAATTCCACGATCACAAAACGCCGGATTTGGACTTTACCAAAGGCAACCGTTTAAGCGATTATGAATTTAACGCCAGTTTGACTGCTTGGAAAGTGTCCGCAGTGCTAATTGTTATTTTGTTGCTTCTTATTGGCAAAGGCTACTTAGGTGTAAAGAGTGCTGAGAAAAATCTCCGCCAAACCAAGGCATCTGCCACGCAGACGATTGCCGATTTTGATGGCTTAACTGCCAGTCAAATTCAAAGCAATTTGAGCAAAATGAAGAGCCAAAATTCCAACTTACAGCAAATGTTGCAGTTTGACCATGTTATTACGCCTGTAATTATGGAAGTGGTGGATACGATTCCGCAGGAAATGTGGATTACCAAGTTTTCCTATACGGACCCGTTCCCGTCCAAAGGCGGTGAGGCCCGCAGTATTGTATTGGAAGGGGCTATTAAAACCGGTAAAGACGGACGCGCCGACTTGGCTTTGGGTAACCAGTTTAGAGATAAACTTGTCCAACAGCCCAATTTCAAAAAAATCTGTGGCGAAAAAGCCAATATCCGCTATCCAAATGTAGCGGGCACGGCGGGCGGAAACTCATCTAGAGGCAATGACTCCTCTTCTGCGGCCGGCACGGAAACCAGTTTCGTATTCACCTGCGGAAGTCAGCAGCAGGAAGGAGGTCGCTAATTATGGCAGCAGATATGAAGGAAAAAGCGGCTAAAATGCAGGAAAACCTGAAAAAGGGCTTCCAAGACATCCAAACGGTGGCGCAGGAAGGGAACGTAAAACTCTTCGTCAAACAGTTTGTGGCGGTGTTGGTTGTATTCTTGCTGTTGCGCTATGCCAACGGCAAGTTTGATGACAAAGTCCGCAATTTTAATGGGCAGGTAGATGCTATCCGCGTTCAGCAAACCAGCGAGCAGGAATATCAGGCCAACAAGACGAAACTCTTGTCCTTGGAGCCGAAGTTCCCGAATATTGAATCCAAAAACGAATGGTTGCTCAGCCAAATTTTGGGTATTTTTAAGGCCGCTAATATTACGCCCCAAATTGAAGGGCAACAGACCGAGGATACAAGTAATTCCACCTTTGTTGCCGCTTCTCTGCGGGTAAATACGGAAATGGGTTTTACGCCGTTTGCCGAGTTCTTGGCGGGCATTGAAAACTTGGATGAATACATCAAAGTTACCGAGTTTTCCATTGCCAAGCAGCAGGAAGCCAGCAAATTGGGTGTAAATAAAGTGTCTATGCGCTTTAACACCATTTTCCCGAAAGAAAAAATTGCCAAAGGTCTCTTTAAAGATTATGATAAAATAATCCAAGAGCAACAGATCCAAAAATCCTCCAAGAGAAAAGGAGGTAAAAAATAATGAAGAAACTCATTTGTTTATTTACACTTTTGGCTTTTGTCTGCGTGCCGTTTGCGCAAGCGCAAAAAACGGCCCGCAAAGGCCGCCGTGCCTCTGCCAAAAAGGATATGACGGGTGCGGTAGCCCCGCAGGCGCAAAAAGCCTTGGCCGCCCAGGCGGACGTGTCGGTGGAAGCCTTGCCGCAAGCGGGAGAGGTTGCTGTTGACGCAACACCCCAGGTTCCGCAAGAAGGCGCACAACCTGTGTTGCCCGTTGCGGGTGACGCTCCGGCTGTGCCGGCCGCCGAGGGGGAAGGTTTTGTTGCCCCGCGTGAAGAAGTAGCCGAAAAGCCCGAGGAGGCCGCGGCCCCGCGTGTGGTGTATAACCCTAAGTCCCGCCGGGATCCGACCTTATCGCCCGATGACTTTTTGCTCTTGCAATTCCGCGAGCAACAGCGTTTGGCCGCTATTGAAGCGGAACGCCAACGCAAACTCGCCGAAGAAAGACGTAAACGCGAAGAAGAAGAACGCTTGCGTCAGTTGGAACTCGCCCGCATTAAAGACCCGACCCGTGAGGTTAGAAACCGCATTAAAATCGGCGGTATTATCGGACAAGAGGTTTTTATCGGCAGTAAGATTTACACCGTAGGAAAAAGCATTTATGGCGCGCGGATTGTGGAAGTCCGTCCAGATTCCGTTGTGTTTTCTTACAAGGGTCATAAATTTGTTCGTAAAATGCAGTTGTAATCAAATCATTTAGGAAAAATTATAGGAGGATAGATGACAAATCGTTTAGCAGTTGCGCTGGCGTGTGTGGCGGCTGTGAGTTTGGGTGGCAATGCCTTTGCCCAAAAATCCCGGCAATCCTTACCTAGCGACAACACTATCGCTGTAACAGAAGATACAACGGTAAAGTTGAATGGCGAATCCGAACTGTACAAAGAAACCGAAGCGTCCTCGCCTTTGGACCGCAAAGTGTCCATCCGCGTTTCCAACGTACCGATATCGGCGTTCTTGAACAGTATCACGACGCAAGCCAAAATCAACTTTATTATGAGCGAGGAATTCGCCAATAAAAAAGTGACGGCTTCGCTGACACGTGTAACGGTACGCGAAGCGTTGGATACGCTTTTGCGCGTGCAAGGGTTGGCTTATCAGCGCATCGGCAAGAGCGACAGTTACGTCGTAACCAAACGCTCCAATGATGCCCCGGATACCATTACTAAGATTTATACCCTTAGTTATATTTCCCTGCAAGGCGTTGGTTCCGCGCAGAGCGAACTTAACAGCATTATGCCGCAGGATGTGTCTTCTAGCAGTTCTTCCAGTTCGTCCGGTGATTCTACCGGTTTGAACTTGGGTGGATCTTCCTCCGGTTCGGGTTCCGACTCTTACAGCGGCGGTGCAGAAATTACGACAATTGTCAAAAGTATGCTCTCCCCTGTCGGCAAGATTGCCGTGGATCCCCGCACGAACAAATTGATTATTACCGACGTGGCCGAAGTATTCCCGCAGGTGGAAAACATCTTGGCCGAGTTGGATATTAAACCCCCGCAGATTTTGATTGAAGCGCAAATCGTGGAAGTCAGCAAGACGAGCGGTTTGAGCCTCGGCTTTGAATACGGCGGAAGCGACGGCGCAATGGTTTCTATGACGGGTCCCAAACGCAAAGTGGACTTGGAATATATTAAAGGCCAAGGCGTGAAAGGTTGGAACTATATTTTCCCGAGCAAGGACCAGTTGAACAGCGGTTCTTCCGGCTCTGGTTCCAGTTCCGGTTCCGGTTCTTCCTCCTCTTCTAGCGACGAAGGCGAAGATGAGGGTGGTTTGTTGGACTTCTCGGCCTTTAACATTGTGCTGAAAAGTTTACTGACCCGCGGTGAAGCCAAATATTTGGGTAAACCGAAAGTGGTAACCTTGAACAACAAAACGGCTACCATCACCACCTCTACGGATGCCACCGTCGGCCAGACGATGAGCCAGTCGGGTAGCAGTTCCGGTGAAGGGATGACCACCACCTCGGCGGAAAGAAAACGCGTCGGTCTTACCTTGCAGGTTACCCCGCAGGTAAACCGCGAAGGCTATGTAACGCTGTATGTGCAGCCTTCTTACTCCGACTTGGTGAGTTCCGGTTTTGACTTCTCCAAAGATACTACCACCCGCGCGGCGTCCACCTTGGTCCGCGTGAAGAACGGCCAAACGGTCGTTATCGGCGGTCTGCTCACTTCGCGTGAAACGGATCAGACCCGCAAAGTACCGCTCTTGGGCGATATCCCTCTGTTGGGCTGGCTGTTTACCAGCAAGACCAAATCTAAAAGCACCACCGACTTGGTCATCTTCATTACCCCGACCATTTTGGCGGAATAGTTAATTCTTTAACCGCCCCCGGTGATAAACTGGGGGCGGACAGTATCAAAAGCAAGCAATATAGAGGATTAGGAAATGGCAAAACAGTTAAGTGAGATTTTGGTAGAACAAGGCACCTTAAATGAAGATCAAGTCAAGCGTGCGATGTTGTTCTCCAAACAAAACAACGTAACGTTCGCGGAGGCCGTTATCAAGTTCGGCTTTGCGTCCGAAGAAAAGGTAACGGCGGCGCTCTCTAAACATTTTGCGGTTCCCTACGCTTCTAAGGAAAACGGTATTTTAGTACCGGAAAAAGAGCAGAATTTGCAGGATATTATTCCTGAAAAATTCGCCCGTGAAAATATGGTTATTCCGTTGTTCGTGGAGGATGACTCCCTCGCGGTAGCGGTGTTGGACCCGACCAATGTGTTCCTGCTTGAAAATATCAAAATGATGTCCGGTAAGCAGGTGCAACCCTTTTTAGCCAGCAAAAGCCAACTTTTAAACGTAATTGATACTTTCTATTCTAACAAAAACCTGTTGGAAGAAGTAATGAACGAAGCCGCCAAACCCCAAGTGGAGGTGGCCGGCGAAGAAAGCGACGACGATGTGGATGTGTCGGGCTTTTTGGACTTGGATAAAGTTTCGCCTAGTGCTTCGCAGTATGTAAAACAGGTAAACGCTATTTTGCGCCAGGCCATTACAGAGCGCACGTCAGATATTCATTTGGAACTGTTTGATGCTCGCGTAAGTTTGCGCTTCCGTATTGACGGGTCTTTGTACGAACGCACGGCCCCGGCCAAAGAGTCTGTAAACGCCATTATTTCCCGTATTAAAATTTTGTCTAAATTGGATATCGCGGAAAAACGCTTGCCGCAGGACGGCAGTTTTACTATCCGCTACCAAAACCGCTCCATTGAAGTCCGTGTATCTGTCTGCCCGACGGTATATGGCGAAAAACTGGTGCTTCGTATTTTGGATAAAGGTACGAGCGAAATGAACGTGGATAAACTGGGGTTTGAACCGGACCAGAAAAAAGCCTTCTTGGAGGCGGCCAACTTGCCGCACGGGCTGATTTTCTTGACGGGTCCTACCGGTTCCGGTAAATCTACCACGTTAAACGCGGTACTGACAACCATCCGCACCCCCGAGTTAAACTTTATGACATTGGAAGACCCGGTGGAATACAAACTGGCGGGTATTAGCCAGGTGCAGGTAAAGCCGGCCATTGGCCTTACGTTTGCGGCGGGCTTACGCTCGTTCTTACGTCAGGACCCGGACGTAATTCTGGTGGGGGAAGTCCGCGATAACGAAACCGCCGAAGCCTGCTTGAAGGCGGCCTTAACCGGCCACTTGGTGCTTTCCACGCTTCACACCAACGAAGCCTTGGGGGCGGTTCCCCGTTTGATTGATATGGGTATGGAACCCTTTTTGCTTGCGTCCTCCTTGGCGTTGGTGGCGGCGCAGCGCTTGGTGCGTATCCTGTGCCCGTACTGCAAAGTGCCGCATATCCCGGATCCGTCCACCTTACAGCGCATTATTAAAGAGGGTCATTTGAACCCGCACGACCAAAATTCTTGGACATTTTTCAAGTCTGTCGGTTGCCCCAAGTGCTTCGGCACCGGGTTTATGGGCCGCCGCGCCATTTACGAAGTATATCGTATGACGGAGGAAATGCGTAATATTATTTATAAAACACAGGACCTTGTGGAATTGAAACGGGCGGCGGAACGCTCCGGCTCGCTCAACCTGCGTGCAAACGGGTGGCACAAAGTCATCCGCGGGCAAACGACGGTAGATGAAATTTTGAGTATTACGACATCAGACGAATAACAGAGGGTTTATGCAAAAATATACTTATACAGTCAGAGATGCTAACGGCAAAACCATTAAAGGTTCCGTGTCGGCGGACAACCGCGAAAAGGTAATTTTCGCCCTTCAAAACAAAGGGTATTTAGTGTTGGACGTGCAGGAAGGAAACGGTGGTTTGTTTGGGGGCGGTGGCCCGGCTAAAAAGAGAGGCGGTAAAGTGCCCGGCCACGTTTTGGCCTTCTTTGCCGAACAGTTATCCACACTTATTGCCGGCGGTGTGCCGCTCGTGCGCGCCGTATCGTTGTTGGGGGAATACGCTTCCAACCCCACATTAGGTTATGTGCTTACGCAAGTGGCCAAGGATATTGCAGGCGGTCAGTCTTTGCACTCCGCGCTTGCCCAACATCCCAAGACGTTCAGTCATATTTGGCTGTCTTTGGTTCAGGCGGGTGAAGTGGGTGGCCAGTTGGCGGATACTTTGATGCAGATTTCGCTCTATACCAAAACGCAGGAAGGGATGAAGAGCAAAATCATCACGGCCGTTACCTACCCGGCTATTTTGATGTTGGCCTCTGTCGGCGTGCTTATTTACTTTATTTTGGGTATCGTGCCGACGTTCGCGCAAATCTTTAAGGACTTTAATATTGACTTGCCGATGATTACGGTTGTCGTATTAAACGTGTCCAGTTTGCTTATTAATAACGGTATTTTGATTATTGTATCCGCGATTGCTCTGTTTGTGGCGTTCCGCTTCTACATCAAAACTGTGGACGGCAAAAAACGCTGGCACGCGTTTTTGATTTCTATGCCGCTATTCGGTAACTTCCTTAAAAACATTTATTACGACCGGATGCTTTCCACGCTTTGTACCCTGCTTAAAAGCGGTGTAACTATTTTGAACGCTATCTTGGTATTGGAAGAATCCTTTGACGGAAACGTCATCATCCAAAACGCTTTGAAGCACGTCCGCACGGAAGTTGCGGCCGGTAAGGCCATTTCCGAATCGTTTCGCGCTACGGGGGTATTCCCCGGCTTGATGACGGAAATGATGCTGATGGGCGAGGAATCTGGTAAACTGCCCAGCATTATTGGTACGCTTTCCAAGTTCTATGCCGATAACGTGGACCAGTTTATTGCCCGTTTCTCCGCGGTGATTGACCCTATCTTAATCTGCGGTGTCGGTGCGCTGATTGGTATCATTGTAGCCTCTATCTTCTTGCCTATCTTCAAGTTGTCCCAAATCGGTGGCAACTAATCGGGGGAAAGTATGAAGAAAGGTTTTACATTATTGGAAGTTCTGATTGTAGTGGTGATTGCGGTGTCTGTTGCGGTGTTTGCCGTGCCGGCCTACAAAAAAACGCAGGATAAAAACCGCTATTTGGCGGCCCAAGGGGTGCTTATGGACTTGGGCAACGGCCTGCGCACGTTGCAATCGGAGGGATATGCTTTTCCGTCTTCTGCCCAACAGGTAACGTATTCCAATATGAACGGAACCTTGGCGGCGGATGCGGTGATTTCGTCTTCCAACTATCAAAGGGCCTTGGTGGCGCGCAAATATATGTCGCCGATTCCGTTTGATAATACCTCTACTAGTATCTATAAGGGCTATAAATTTTACGCTTGCCCGGTGAATACAGCATCCTCCTCTAATTGTTGTAATAACAATGCCGGAGTAGTGGCCTGTATGGAAGACAGCACTTTGCAAACGGTAGCAAACAGTCCGACGGCAGGCCAATATTACCGGGCGACTTTTTTGCGTAGCGGCAGTATCAAGCGTATTCCCAAAAACTAAACTTGACAAAGGGGCAAAACTGCGCAATACTGTATTAGTGGGGATTTTATGAAGAGAAATGGTTTTACATTAATAGAACTTTTGATTGCGGCCACGATTATCGGCATTTTAGCGGTATTTGCTACGGTGGCTTACCGCAACAGTGCTTCGGATGCGCGCGCGGCAAGTGCCAAAGCCTATGCTAATGCTTTGGCTCAGGCGGCCCAGCGTTATCTGTTGGACCCGTCGGCCTGCTATTCGTCCAATGTCGCTATTACCTCTACGCCCACGGTGGGTGCATTGGTGCAATGCGGTCTGTTGGAAACGAACCGTTCTGCCGATTCTTCGGAATATTTCAGTTATGCGTTGGATACGTCTAATTCTTCTTGCTTTGTAAAAATGACCCCCAAGACCGCCTATTTGGGCAAACTGTCGGACCGCTATAAAAAGTATTCCTATTGTGTGTCTAATGCCGGGGTAGGAACGGAAAGTTTTTAGGAGCCTTTATGATGAATAAAAAAGGTTTTACCTTAATGGAAATTTTGGCGGTGTTACTGGTAATTGCTGTGGTGGTATCTATGGCGGTGCCGGTGTTGCGCTCGGTCCGTTACGAGGTAAAAAACGGCCAAGCCAAAAATGCCGCCCACAAATTGGCTCAGGCTGTGCGCACCTATTACCAGGTTAGCCGTGGCGGCGTGCCGCGCGGGCAATCCTTTACACCTACGGCGGATAGTGATAAAGCAAATATCGTTTTGGCGGCGCCTTCTGCCTGTGTGGCTCCGTCCGAAACGGGTATTCCGCTTCAAAAAACGACTGGCTCGGTGGAAATTAAGCAGTTGTTTGCGTGTGGCTATTTGTCGTTTAAAGATTTTGTCAGTTTGCCTTATACCTTTACGGTGTGTGACCCTCGCCCCGGGCAAGTGCCTAACGATACCTGTAAATTAAGCGTAGCCACGGGGCCCAATACGCCGATTGTGGTAGTTAAAGGGGCTGCCGGTTCCGGTGATAAATACGACGTAAGCAAGAATAAAGATTATCTTATTTATGTGGACCAGTCTATGAATGTAAAGGATTCCTCCAAATAGGAGCAGTTTATGATGCAATTTTTAAAACGAGTTTTAACTAAAAAGAAAGGTGTTACCATTTTGGAAGGACTGATTGCCTTGGGGCTGCTCGCTTTGGTGGCGGCAGGAACCTTTGGGGTGTTATTGTCTGTTGCCCGTAAATCGGGCGCGCCGGACATCCGCGAGGAAATGGTGCTTGCGGTGGAACGCGCCAACGACCAGTTGCAAATGTATTCGTCCGGTATCGTATCTGGTATGACTAACAGCAAACTTTACGAACAATACGCTAATGGTATGTGCGGGGGAAGTTTGATACCGGCGGGGGTTAAGGTTTCGGATAGTTCTCCTATGTCGATTGGCTCGCATAACATTAAGTGTATGCTTCCGCCCTTGTGCGATTACAGTAATTCCACTTTTACTTATACGGTGAGGGAAGCCAGTTTCACCACGCATAATTACGGCGCTTCTAATATGGTAACGGATTATGCTAGCGCGTTTCCGACCAAGGGCCGCCAGGTTACCTTTAATATTACTTGCAACGGGTTTACGTTATGACGAACAAAAAGGGTTTTACCTTAACTGAAATTTTGTTAGCGGTGATGATTGTGGGAATCATCGGGGTTGCGCTTGCTTCCTTGACGACGGCCGCCTCGCGTGAATCAGGGGTAGGCCGCAGTAAAGTAATGCTGCGCAACAATTTGTCTATTGCCTTACGCCAATTGCGCCAGGATGTGCAGGAATCCACCCGCGTGCTTTATGTCCGCGGCAAGATTGACAGTGCTACGGCAGGGACTGATATTCCGCTTTTATCCTTGGCTAAAAACGAGGATATTGACGGAAATGTCATTGGTACGGGTAATTCTTACGTTACCTATTGTTTTGTACCGGGAAGCAAAACGGCTGCGCCGGAAGGAAAAGCGCTCTCCGGCGGAACGATTTACCGGCGCGAGGGAACGGTCTCTTGGAGCGGAAATGCACCGTCTTGCACTTATAACACCAGTACAGACGTGTTCCTTTATAACGTAAAATTTATCCCGCCGATTGGTTCCTCCGGTAATGACAACTATTATCCGGTTCCGTTCTTCGGCCCGGAAACGTATAGTGTAAGAGATGCCAGCACATCGGCTGTTTCCGTGCGCCGCAAGGATTTGGGCAGTATTTTACAGGTGCGTTTGATTACCGAGTTGGACAGTACCCCGGTGGTAAACGACGCCGTGGAACAAATTTTTATGTTGCCTAACGGATACAGAGTAAAGGCATAAGGGGTCTTATATGATTTTTAAGAATAAAAAAGGTGCGGCTTTATTGCAAGTTTTGTTAGTTACCGTTATTTTGGCGGGTATGGCGACAATGCTTCTGCGCGCCAGTTTATCCCGCACGACCGCCGCGCGTAAAACGCGCCGCACGGTTTCTGCGCAAATGTTGGTCAACTCTTGTATGGCGCAAGTAAACAATATGTGGGCCGCCAAAAGCCCCGAAATGTTCGCGCGCGATATGAGCCAGTGCATTATGTACTGCAAGGATGCCTCCACAGGCACCTGCCCTTCCGCCCAGGTAGAGAAAACGTATAAATGCAATATTTCGCTTAATGGGCAAACCTATACCGTAACCGCCGCGTTTGATCCTTCCGGTACCGATGCTGTTATCAATTCGGATAATAAGTGCAAATTGACTTATACGATTGAGTCCAATGTGGACGTGATGTAAGCGGTGTACGGATATGAGAGTCATTTTTATTCTGCTGACGTTTTGTTTAGTGGCGGTTCCATCATATGCACAGCGTGTGTCGGTGCAGAATCAGCCTGCGCCTGTGGTGGTAGATGAGCCCGATTCCAATATTGATTTATTAAAGAAATCTATTGAGGTCTCCCAACCCGCGCTTAATACGGAGCAAAAGCCTTCCGCTAAACCTGCTAATGTTGTAGCGGCCGTAAATAATACCCCGGCTACGCCCGCCGCTTCTTCTGCGGCAAGTTCCGCTAATACGTTAGATATGCCCCTTTCTGTGGGCGGAACGGTAACGACGGTGCAAACCTCGGTGGTCCCAACCAAAAAAACGCTTTCGCCTGCGGCTGCCAAGCGCGTGCAAGCCGCCAAGTCCCAACGCCGTACGGCGGCCAAAAATGCGGCCGCAAAAAACGCTGCCGCGCAAAAGACATCCAAGCCCACCCAGTTAGAAAAAGATATAGAAAAAAATAACGCCCTTTTACCGCCAAGCGACCAGGCGGAAACCGAAGCCACTGCGGCTACTTCTGACGAGGAGTCAAGCGAGGAAGCCGCCGCAGATGCTGAATTGGAATACGCGGTGCGTATGTTGGAAAAATCCAAAGAGGCCGCCGAATCCGCCGGACGGAAAATTCCGGCGCCTGCTTCGCAAAACCGCCCGAACAAAGTTCCCGCGCCAAACAAAAAATTTAACCCCAATGCCTTCCGCCCTGGCGTAACGTGGGTGGCTTCCCAAAGTACGCATTTTGAAATTTACACACAAAAACGCACGAACGGCGGGATTAGTTCATCCAATATGTCTATGACGTTTGAAAACGCCTACCAAACCTTGCGTCGCTTTATTCCGTGGATGATGTCCGGCAAGGTCCGCGTGTTTGTGTATCAGGACCACCAATCTTATTTGCGCTATGAGCCAAACGCCAAGGCTTGGTCGGGCGCACTTGCATACCCCACGCGTGGGGAAATTGTGGTGTATGACACTCCCGGCAATAAGCAGGGCCAAAATTTAAAGGAAAGTTTCACCCACGAATTGACGCATATTTTTACCCAGCAGTTTTTTGACAGCCACAAAACGGGCCGTATTATGACTCCTACCTGGTTGGACGAGGGCTTGGCGGTGCTGTTGGAGGACCAGTCCTATGCGGGTGGAAACGGGCCGTGGAACAACGATTTTAAAACGCTTAATTTCCAGCGCGACCCGTCCGGACAGTCTGCCTTTGGCAGTTTTTCTTCCTCGGCACGCGCTTCTACATTTGGCAAAAAATTGACTGCCAAACGTCAGGGCCCGCCACAATATTTGGTTCCGTTTGACCAGTTTATGCAAGAAGGTTCCCTGGAAATGGCGGAAAGCCGGAACAAAACGCAGGATTGGTATTTCCAAGCCTATGTGATGGTGCGTTTTTTGTTAAATCCCGCAGGGGGAACGTCGCCATCCAATCGTATGCAGTTTGAACAGTTTACGCGCTTGCTTGCCCAGGGGGAGCCGGTGCGTGATCCGGCCACCGGATTTCTGCAAAAGGATTCCCGTGGAAAAACGGTTTATCAACCGTACTCGGTGGAAAAGGCAATGAGCCGGGCGTACCGTTATTCCTCGGCCGCAAATTTTGAGGATGCCTTTTGGCGGTGGGCCAACCGGTAAATTTTTTGCGGAAAAGGAGTTTCCTTGTCCGTTAGATGTGATATAATTTAAAAATAATAATTCGTGTAGTTTGATACCATTTAGTTATAAGCAGTAAATATATAGAGTGGCTTATGGAATTGACAGAACTGGTATATTTTACAACGATTGCGCAAACGGGCAATATGTCCCGTGCGGCAAAAAAATTGCAGGTATCACAGCCCGCATTGAGCGTGGCGGTCAGAAAATTGGAACGGGATTTGAATATGCAACTTTTTGTCCGGGCAAATAACAGCATTATTTTAAATGCTGCCGGCAAAAAAGCCGTGGTATTTGCGGAGAATATTTTAAGCCAAGTGAGCGAAATGAGGCACTTCTTCCGCACCTATGGGGAGCGTAACACAGCGGCTTCGCTGGCGTTTACGGACCCAGGGCCATACCGTTTGGTGTTGCCTTTCTTCCAACAAAAGTGTACGCAAACTAAAATTTCTTCCTTATTGTTGCACGCGGATAATGAGGTGGGGCCTACCTTAGAAGAAAAGAAGGCTGATGCGGTGATTTGTTTATCGTTGCCGCGCAAAAATAAAAAAGATTTTGAAAGCATTTCTGTTGCCAAAGAAGGCTTATACTTGGCGGTTCCGAAAAATCATCCCTTGGCAAAACGGAAATATATCCGCTTGGATAAAGAAAAGAACTTGGACCTTGCTGTCCTTATCGAGGGTGGCGCGTATGCGCAGTATTTGGTGCCGTTTTGGGAGAAATTTTCCAAACGCCATAAAATTACTATTTACAAAGATTATGAATCGTTTAAACAAGCGGCCCAACAAAATCCCCAGCAGGCTTTGGTGCTTAGCCGCTTGGCCCGCCGCTATTATCAGGAAGATTACGGACGTATCCTTATGCCCATTAACGATAAAGGTTTAAGCGTGCTTTATTACTTGGTCTATCTTAAAAAGAACGCGGAGTGCCTGTATCCTATTTTGCATTGGGCGAAGACGCGGGAAAACAAATTGTTAAATGTTGTTCGCCCGTATGCCAATATGTAGTGTAATTCTAAAACCTAAATAAAGACCCCGCTGGGTGTGTCCCCGGCGGGGTTTTTTGTCGTTTATAAAAATAAAAGTCATCCTGAACTTGTTTCAGGATCTACTGCTTGGGTAGTTAGTTGTTGTCGTCATCCTGGAAAGTCGTAGTCCAGGATCTGTCGTTATTAAAAAGAGGAAAACAACAGATACTGGACAGAAACCTTCCAGTATGACCTTTATTTTTATAAACGATTAACGCGACCCAAGCGGTAGATTCTGAAAACCCTGCGGGTGGCCTCTTTTTCGGGAATGACGGTAAAAAATGTCGTTTTTGTCGTTGGTTTTT
>NZ_DBMCTG010000011.1:0-53553 GCF_056976295.1 Candidatus Avelusimicrobium sp. | reverse complement strand
CGAATTTTCTATCGAATCCAGATTTCCCTTTGAAAATAACATTTTCGGTACTTCGAATATCAGACATGTCCAACCAATTTTTTACATCCTCAAAAAACAAACTGGAAACATGTGCTTTTGCCAAGTAGAATAAATCATTGATTGCTAGTATCGACTGTATTAAGCAATGCTTTTTAATATGCAAAGTGTCAAAATTCGATCTGACAAATAAACAATTTTTATCATCTTTCTTTATTGCGAATCCGTTTAAGGTTAGATCTATAAGTTTACGTCTCTTGGGAGAGTCCAAAACACATCCAGAGCTGATTAAATCATTAATTGTATATCCATCATCAGACAAAATATATTCATCCCCTTCTTTTTTAAGATAGATCTGAATATAATCATTGTGGCGATCTAAAAATGGAGTAGTAATTTCGGTCCATTCCCCAAAATCTTTTAAAAAGGTTTTGTCTTGCAACCAGGAGTAGTACTTTTCTATTAATTTTTTTGCTGAATCCATTAAAACAATCCTCCATTTATCTGAGGAGTATTTTTTATATTGCAGTATTTCATGAAATCTATTAAAGTTTGAGCTATATCTGCTAGATTCGTAAATGTGTTTGGGACGGCAACCGCATATTTATCGGCATAATCTGCACTATAAATGTGTAGGTGTGTGTTTCCTACTTCCGTTCCATCTGGATTTTGATGAGGCGCTGCATCTATATCTAAACGGACTAGTGGAACAACTTTTCGTGCTCTCATTTGATGCGTAACTTTGCTTAATTTAATAGTTCCTCTGAAACAGTCTAATACGAATTCCTCTCGTTTATTAAGAGAAAAGCAACCTAATGTGAGTTTCTCTCCAGCAATGGGCAACGTAATATTAGTCGTGTCGGTCAAAAATTTATCCATACCGATTAACTTGTCAGCTTCTTGTTGGGTTAAATTTATCTCAGCCATATTTTTATTGTATCAAATCCATATTGAATTTAGAAAAAATTCCTTTATCTTATATCACTTGACTTCTCCCTCCTATAAGAGTGTATATGTAGTACGGGACGAAATCCCCGAATAGAAATGCAAACTTATAGGAGAACGAAAATGCCAAAGAAAAAGCCTGCTTGTAGTAAAAGCTCAAAGACTAAAACGCAATCCATCACCTGTGCCGCAAGAGTAACGCCCATTAAGGCCACTCTAGAAAGCGTAATTGCTAACCCCACGATACTTAAAAAACCCAAGGACCCTAGGCTTCCAGCCGTAGGCACTAATTTTGTCAAGCGTTTTAAGGGCAAGGACCTGATGATAGAAGTAAAAGAAGATGGTTTGTATTGGGAAGGGAAGTGTTATAAATCCCTTTCCGGTTTAGCTATGGCCATTACGGAGTACCCAATTAGCGGTTATGTATTTTTCCACAAGGAGTTATTGGAATGGCAGAAAAAATAGAGAAAGATGCAATTCGGGCAACCGTTGGAATGCTCCGGATTAATTACCCCAAAGGTACTAGGGTGGAGTTGATAAAAATGGATGATGTACAAGCTCCGCCCATAGGGACACAAGGCACTGTAACCGGAGTGGACGATATTGGGACCATTATGGTGGACTGGGATAATGGAAGCAAATTGGGATTGGTGCTAGGAGAGGATAGATGCCGGAAGATAAAATAAACGGATTAAAATGCGTTAGTTGGACATATCCCGTACACGCAGAAGATAAGATTGGGAATAGCCTAGACCTCAGACATATAGGCCGTTTTGATACTCCCACTAAGGCAAGCACCTACATACGGGAAACTGGTGGTCATTGGGAGTTCTTTAGCAACTTTGAAACCTGCGAGCCAAATACCACAGCACGAGAACAATTATTAAATGTGTTTGGTAATAAAAAAAATAAACGGAGAACAGCGTAATATGACCGAAAAAGAGAAATTAGAAGTAATCAAACATTCCTATGAAGTATTGCAGGGGTTGGTAAAGGACCTAAACGAAAGAGTAAAGGACGCCAAGGACGGTATTGCCACATCGGACCAAAACCTGATAATGGGGAGCTTGTATGGATTGGATTGCACCGCAGAGCGCATAAAAAATGTTTACGCGGTAATGACCTATCTACATACCAACCGAGGTTAAATATGCCCAAGACACGCCGAAAATGCCCAAACTGTGGCCGATACATGGTAGGTTACCCTGCTATAAGCCGGAAGGATAACAAGACGGAAATCTGTAGCACATGTGGATTACTGGAAGCACTAGATGCCTATATAAATAGGGGCTAGAAATTAATCTAATCCCTTTTACTATTGCCTACAGCAAGCGAATGTACTAGCAAACCTCACAAGGAGTCTTGGCATTTTTCTAGTCCACATTGGCTTTAATTCTTCCAAAGCAAAATTGAAAGATTTTACCTCTTATTCAAGGCATTTAAATTACAACAATTATAAATCCCTGAAAACAGAGTTGGAATTAAGAATTTTTGGCTAAATTTTCTATTAATTCCCTGTTTTGTTTTTAGGGAATTTATACAAGTTGTATAGGGGAAACAGGGCAAAAAATGGCTCAAAAAACCCTAAAAATTAACATTTTCCCTGTATTTTCCCTGCATATCAGGGAATTTGGCACAAAAAACTAACAGCATATTGCTGAGCAAACTACACACTCCGTAGAAATTTAACACCCCGCACTTACGCGGGGTTTTTAAATTTATAGAGAGTTGGAGCAACACCAACTGCTTGGTGTTGCGTCGGGATTTTAAGCCCACAGCGTTGTGTGAGTTTGAGGCCACAGGCCGAAAGGCGAACACCGCGAGGGCGGGCCCGGGCAAAATTTCCGTCAGGAAATTTATGCAGGGCAAATTCCTCCCTCCGTTTTCCTATACAACATTAACCCCCCGCTACTCTTGGCGGGGGTTTTTAAATTTATAGAGAGTTGGAGCAACATCAACTGCTTGGTATTGCGTCGGGATTTTAAGCCCACAGCGTTGTGTGAGTTTGAGGCCACAGGCCGAAAGGCGAACACCGCGAGGGCGGGCCTGCTTTAAACTAAATATTAGTGCAAGTCCCAAGTGCTTTTACTAGTAAACGCACCGTCCGCATACCGCTGGGAGGTTTCCGTACCTAAGGCGTTGCACAACCTGCGCCACCGGGCTGGCTGGGAATTTACCTTTTCGTATCCAATAATACAGGCCCTTTTGGCATCCACACATACCTTGCTATAAGAACTGGAATGGTTATGCGTACGAAAATATGTAGCGTCATACGGCATCCACGGGGCTATAAAAGAATAGCATTGGTTAGTACATATATACGGATAGCCCCAAGAGTCTCCCGTCGCCCAACAATCTCCGCCCCAACTCTCAGGCTTTTTATACGCATAGTTTTTTGGTATCTCTATGTCCAACTGGTCAAAGGTGCTTGCGTACTGGCCGTTTGCCAAATAATAGGCCTCTTGGGCGGATTCCACCGCATCTAACAGCGGCATATTGGACGCAAATTTAGACTTATCCACCGCCAACTGATACTGTGGCACCGCCACCGCCGCCAAAATACCGATAATAAGGACGACAACTAATAGTTCAATAAGGGTAAAGCCACGGCTAACGACCCAAGATGTAGATCCTGAAACAAGTTCAGGATGACCTCCTTTTTTTATAAAGTCATCATCCCCGAGGAATTTAGTCGGGGATGACAAAATAGGTTTTACCGTGCGGCCACCCCGAACAAACGTCATTCCGTAAGGTTTGGCGGCCCGCAGGGTTACGGAATCTCGCCGTTTCGCAACAACAGATTCCCGACTAAAACCCCCGGGACGGACACCACTAGCACAAGTAGCCGCACGGCTAACATCAATAAACCCTTTCATTTTTTCTCCTTGTTAAGACCTTTATATTTGAGCAAAACGGCCTTTTATACGCATTTTTATACGGCAAATACATCCGGGTATATTCAGCCCTTATTGTCAAAATTTTAACAAAAAAAAAAATAAAACAACCCTTTTAACATAAACAACGAAAAAGCAAAATTTCTGTCAGCCAAAAGTGCATAAAAAAGCCCCGGGTGGTAAAAACCAAAACCGGGGCTAGTATCAAACGGCTCAACTTATTTGTGATGTTCCTTCTTTTTGAACTGCGCGTTGTAAAGGGATGCGTACGCACCGTTTGGCACTTTTAGCAGGGTTTCGTGTGTGCCCTCCTCCACAATGTGCCCTTCATTAATCACTACGATTTTATCCGCATTTACCACGGTAGATAAACGGTGCGCAATCACAAAAACCGTACGGTTTTTCATCAAGTTATCAAGCGCCTTTTGCACCACAGCTTCCGACTTATTATCCAAAGCGCTGGTGGCTTCGTCCAAAATGACGATAGGCGCACGGCGGATAAAAGCGCGCGCAATGGCTACACGTTGGCGCTGTCCGCCGGAAAGGGTCAAACCGCGCTCTCCCAATACCGTATCTAAACCGTCTTTAAGCGTATGGATAAAATCGTCCAAATGGGCATTTTTAACGGCCTCTTTTAAATCCTCTTCCGTAGCGCCGGGACGGCCGATTAAAATATTATCACGAATCGTACCTGTAAACAGGAAATTATCCTGGAATACCACCGAAATATGGTTGCGCAAAGATTTTAGCGTAAAATTTTGGATATTCACGCCGTCAATCGTAATGGCGCCTTTGGTTACATTATAAAAACGCGGGAGCAGGCTGACAACGGTAGATTTCCCTCCGCCGGAGTTCCCCACCAAAGCCACCGTAGAACCCGCAGGAACGGTTAAATTAATGTCCTTCAACACCTCTACTCCGGGTTTGTAAGAGAAATAAACATCCTTAAAGCAAATTTCTTTTTTGAGTCCGTCCATTTCCGCCGAATTGGGTTTGTCATAGATGTCCGTTTTGAGCGCAAATATTTCAAAAATACGGTCAATAGCCAAAAAGGCCTTTTTGATATCCACATAGTTATCGCCCATCGTTTTAACCGGGGTGTAGAGCATTAAAAGCGCCGTAACAAACGACGTAAAATTACCGCTGGTAATAGTCCCCTTTACAATCATAGAACTGCTCTGCCAGAACACCAGGGCAAGCCCCAAGGACACGATAAAGTGCATCACCGGGGACAGCCAACCCGTATGTTTAACCATACCCATATTCAGGCTAAACACCTCATCCATTAAGTGATTAAAGCGGCTTTCCTGGTCCTCTTGCAGGTTGTAGGCGGCAATGGTGCGGTTGCCGTTAAAAGTTTCGTTATACGCACGCATCGCAATAGAGGAAATTACAACCGTATTGCGCACCAGTTCTTCTAATTTTTTGCGAACCACATAAATAAGCGCACCCGCCGCGGCAAACGCGCCAATGGCAATAAACGTCAACTGCCAAGAGTTGTAGAGCAACACAAACACCAAGGTAATGGACGAAAATACGCGCGTAACCACCATACGCAGGTTATTGATAAGTCCGTTGCAGGCGGTATCAGCATCGCCGTTGTAGCGCAGCATAATATAGCCGGAGTCAGTCGTGTCAAAATACCCGCTGTGCATACTTAACAATTTATGGAAGAGTTTTTTACGCACGTCCAAGGTAATTTTATTGCCCACCCAAGTATTGAGATATTTAACCAGGTACGTTAAAATACTTTGCACCAGCACAAAACCGATAATCAAAAGAGGAATCCAAGCGGCAAAAATAGCGTTTTTGGCAACCAGCACATCATCGGTGTAATACTTCATAAACAAAGCGACCGTAGCGTCTAACGCACCGACGGGCAGCGCAAGCAAAAGCCCCAAAACCGCACGGAAAAGATAGGGTTTTACAAAGGGCCACATTTTTCTGTAATTATCTACAAACGGGTTGGAAACGATAAGTTCCCCCAAAGGACGGGTTAAAAAATTTTTCATAGAAATCTCCGGTATAAAACAACTTATTTTATTATAACAATTCCCCGGCTCGTTTGTCCGCAGAAGCGGCTGGGGTTGCAAAAGTATTTTTACTTTGCTAAACTAATCAAACAGTTATCCAAACGGGGCCAACCTGTTAGGACGTAAATTTTTGTATAGAAAGGAATAGTTGTATGGTTACTAAGAAAGCAAACAAAGAGGCTCTCACCGCCGCAGAATTAAAGGAAATTAAAAAACATTTAGAGGAACTGAAAGAGGACGCCACCGCACGCCTGAAAGATAAAAAGAATATGGATATGCCGGAAGCCGAAGTGGGCGACCCGATTGACGATGCTTCCAAAAGTTTAGATAAAGAAATTTTGTTTGAACTCTCCGGCAATGCCCACAACACTATCGGGCAGATTGAAGCCGCTTTGCGCAAAATTGACAAAGGAATTTACGGCTTTTGCGAATATTGCCGCCAGCCTATTCCCAAAAAACGCATTAAAGCAATGCCTTTTGCACGCTACTGCGTAAACTGCCAACACTCCACGGAAAAAAGCCACGAATAACGCTTTTTGACACAAAGAAAGGGAGCCTTTGAACAGGCTCCCTTTTTTAATCTAAATTCCACGCTATTTACTGGAAAAATAAACAGGCGTTTTCTTGGTATCCTTGGCATATGCCATAATTTTATAGGAATCCTTTTGCACCCCAATTCTAAACCCTTTGGGGGAAAGCGCCTTTTGCGTATCACGCTGGAATTGCACCGGGTCGCCGGACAACAAGGATAAGCGCAACAAATCGTTGGTATAGTAGCCGTAACGTGCATAATGGGCTTCTTCCAGCAGCGCCACATTTTGCAACTGGGTCTTGGCTCTGTTTACATAATACTGCTGAACAACAGACCCGCCGCCGAAGCATTGTTGGTACATTACCCACGCAAACCCCGCCAACAAAAGTGAGCCCAATAAACGTACCATTAAATTTTCCCACCAGGCTTTTTTGCGGATTTGCACGACCACACTTCCACCTAAAAAATCGTGCAACGCACGGTGTCTGTCGTCAAAAAAGGCAAACAGAAAACCGCACATCAAAAGCGCACCGCTAATGTAATAGCCAACCGCACGCATAAATGCGCGTGGAAACGATACGGGGCCGCTTAAATCTTGTTTAACTACCGCAATGCCCACCAAAGATTTACCGAGGGTTACGCGGTCTCCGGACGAAAAAATGGCTTCATACAACACAAATAAAGCATTAATTCCCAAAAGAACCGCCGCAATCTGCCACATTTCGGCATATGGGCCTAAAATCTTTAAAATGGCAAGGCCGACAAACTGGCCGGGAATAAAAATTACGCCATAATCAATCAGTAAGGCAACAAACCGTTCCGTTACCGAGGCATACACCACCTTGGGGGTTTCATCCGCCTGCGGCTGAACGGAAACAGGCTGAGGGTCCATAATATTAATGCGGGTTTCTGTCATAAAATTCTCCTTTCGTCTAGTTTATTATAACAAGTTTTCCCCCGCCCGAACAAAAAAAGAGAGCGGAACTTTCGCCCCGCCCCCTTTTTTTATAAAACGCTTGTTTAAGCGGCAATACCCAATTTGGAAAATAAGATATACACACCAAACACGCACAGCACAATCGCCACGCTGACGGTTACGCCCAAGTTCCACGGTGTATTATCCACAATATTCAGGTCCTTGCCGTCATCATAGCGGTTTTTGGCCGGCCACAGTTTGCCCGTCAGGTACATAAAGGCTATGGACACAGCAAACAAAATAGCCAAAATATGCAGGAAGTGCAGGTCCGTCTTAATCACGCCCAACTGCGTAAGGCCGTAGCCCACCATAAAAAATACAAGGGTAACTTTGGCCGACCACGCAGGCGCGGTTTTATTAAGCATACCGAAAATTATCAGCGTAAAAATCGGCACATTGTAAAACCCGTTCACCATCTGCAAGTAGTTAAACAGGCCCGAAGGTGCCTTGGCAATCAACGGCGCTACAATCATAGAAAATACTGCCAGCAAAATGCCCACATATTTGCCCTTATTTACCAATTCTTCATCCGTAGCAGACGGTTTGATAAGCGGCTTATACACATTAAGCATAAACAAAGTGGAGGTAGAGTTCAAGGCCGCGTTAAACGAACTTAAAATCGCCCCGAACAGCACCGCCGCAAAGAAGCCGATTAAGTAGAAGGGCAGCACTTTATTTACCAGCATCGGGTAAGCCATATCCCCCACTTCCAAAGGAGTGCTTTGGAAAATGTGGAACGCCACAATGCCCGGAATAATCAAGTAGATAGGCCCAATCAATTTAAAAATGGCGCAAAGCAAAAGCCCCTTTTGCCCTTCTTTTAAATTCTTGGCCGCTAAGGCGCGCTGGATAATCGTTTGGTTGCAACCCCAATAGAACAGGTTTACCAAAAACATTCCCGTAAACATTGTAGCAAAAGGAACCGGGTCGGTGGCGGAGCCAATAGCGTTAAATTTTTCCGGGTGGGCTTTTACCACCTCACTAAGGCCCGCCAAAATATTACCGTCGCCCACATAGGCAAGGGCAAACAGCGGCACCATCATCCCGCCGATAATCAGCCCAATACCGTTAAGCGTATCGGCAATCGCCATAATGCGAAGTCCGCCGAAAATGGTATATAAGCACCCCAGCACACCAATCGCCACCACTACTACAATGATAGCCATCATTGGCGATAAGTGGAACGTGCCCATAATGTCAAAGATACCGCCCATACCAATCGCGCCGGAATACAGTACCGTCGGCAACAGGATAAGCACATACCCCGCCAAGAACAAAAAGTTTACAAACTGCTTGGTGGCGCCGTCGTAGCGGTCGCCCACGAAGTCCGGAATAGTGGCATAACCCTTTTTTAAATAACGCGGCAGAAAGAAAAACGCCACGATAATAAGCGCCAAAGATGCCCCGATTTCGTACCCCATACCGGACATATTAAACATATATCCCTGGCCGTTTAAGCCCACCATTTGTTCGGTAGATAGGTTCGTAAGCAAGAGTGAGGCGGCAATCACCCACCCGGTAAGTCCTCTTCCGGCCAGAAAATAGCCTTCCGAGGAAGAAACATCTTTCTTGCGTGTTAGGTAATACGACAAGCCCAGCACAAGCGCCGTAAAACCTGCAAACGACGACAGCGTAAGCAACATATTTCCTCCGTAGATAATCCGTAAAAGTTCCGGCGTGAGCCGGCCCGACAAGAAACACCAAACTGACCGATTTTCCCGCCCGGTCCTTGATTTCTGGCGGGTTAACCGTTATACTTTGTAGTATATCAGGACCGATACTTTAATTGTAATTATAAACCGGCAGTTCGTCAATGGGAGGTTTTATATATGTTGATTTGGTTTTTATTCGGAGCAATGTGTATGGGAGTAGTGTTGTTTGGCTTGGCATATTTGAAATTTGTGTCGCTTAACAAGGCCGCCCAAAATGCTTGGCAAAAATTGGACAATAATATGAAGAACCGCGCAGAGTTAATCCCTGTGCTGGCGCTATCCGCCGCCTCGTTTAGCGAATTGGACCGCGAGTTTATTTATGAACTTTCCCACATGAAGGAAGCCTGCCGCACCGCGCAAACCCTGCAAGAGCGCGTAGCCAAAGAAAACGAAATCACGCAAAAATTTAAAAAGGTTTTTACAGCCGCTATGAAACACCCCGAATTGAAAACCGACGAGCATTTTTTAAAATTGCAAAAAAGCATTATTTATGCCGAAGGGAAAGTGCAAAGCGCCAAGAAAAAATACAACAGCGCAGCACGCGATTTTAATACAATAGCCGCAATTATACCGCTCAATTTCGTTGCCAAAATGTTTGAATTTGAACCTTACGAATATTTTGACTTTGACCCCAGTTTGGAAAAAGTAATGGAATAGAAAAGGCCCCTTTTAGGGGCCTTTTTCGGGATAAATTAAATGCCGCGGTCCATTTCCAAAAGCACCTGAATACGCTTTTCAATGGGCGGGTGTGTAGCCATCAGGCCCGACAGCGAGCCAAACAGCCCCATTCCCAAAGGTCCTACGGGGCTTTCAATGCACATAGCCGCCATAGAGGAGTGTTCTTGGATGTCCTCTACATACGGGCAAGCGGATATTTTTTTAAGCGCACTTGCCAAAGCACGCGGGTTACGCGTAGTTAAGGCCGCCGTAGCATCCGCCTGGTATTCGCGCGCGCGGGAAACAGCCAAACGCAGCAGCGGCGCAATAATATAGCCGTAAATCAGGCAAATAACGCCCAACACAAAAAACAGCAAATTCGCCTTTCCGCTCTCCCGGCTGCGCCCGCGGCTTAACCCCATCCTAAAACAAATTTCGCCCGCCAGCGTAAAGAACGAAATGCCCGCCACGGTAATTAACATCAGGCGGATATCGCGGTTTTCTATATGGGCCAGTTCGTGCGCAATAACGCCCTCCAATTCCGCGCGGTCCAGTTTTTTTACAATGCCCTTGGTAAGTGCCAAAGAGGCGTGCTCCGGATCCCGCCCCGTGGCAAAGGCGTTGAGCGCGTTGTCATTTAAAATATAGATTTTAGGAGGTGGCAGGCCGCGCGTAATGCACAGGTTTTCCACCAAACGGTAGATTTCAGGCTGGTCGTACGCCGTTACCGGGATAGCATTTACGCTATTTAAAATAATGTGGTCGCCCGTAAAGTAAGAAATGGCCATCCACACCATTGCAAGCCCCCAGCAAATGGGCAAAACAAACATCATCAGTTTGTTAAGTTCTGCCATTTGGTCGGTGGCTTGAAATTCGCTTACCGTGGCGTACGGGTCGCCCCCTATCACAAAAAAGATAAGCGCAAACACGCCCCACGTTAAGAGCGCAAACAAGATAGGAAACAACAAAACAAGCAGCACGGTGCGCCGCTTGTTTTGTTTTATAAAGTCGTAGGTGGTAGCCATTTACGGCTCCCGTTAGAACTGCACTTTTACAGGTTGGCGGGCAGCGTTTTCACCTTCCGCCAATTCAAAAAATTCCCGTTTTTCAAAGTGGAACATAGAAGCCACAATGTTACTGGGGAACATTTCAATTTTGGTATTAAGAGCCAGCACATTACCATTGTAAAAGCGGCGGGCGGCCTGAATTTTGTCCTCGGTATCGCGCAGTTCGCGTTGCAACTCCATAAAGTTGGCATTGGCCTTTAAATCCGGGTAATTTTCGGACAGGGCAAAAATAGATTTTAATGCCCCGGTAAGCATATTTTCGCTTTGGGAAATTTCCTTCATATTCCCCTGCGCCGACATAGCCATATTGCGCGCCTGAATAACTTTTTCCAAGGTGGCGCTTTCGTGCTGGGCATATCCCTTTACGGTTTCCACCAAATTAGGGATTAAATCATAGCGTCGTTTCATTTGCACTTCAATATCACTCCACGCCTCGGTAGCGCGGTTCTTTAAAAGCACAAACCCGTTATATATGCTGACGGCATAAATCACAAATACCGCCGCCAAAATAACAATAATCCAAAGTCCGTTCATCGTTTCTCCTTAATCATCACGTTCATCACGTTTTTGGTTGTGATAGAACTGGTAGCGGGACGTTTCATACAGTCCCTTGGCAAGCGCCTTCATATGCTCAAAACGCTGCGGCTCTTTTTTAGAGATATCCTCATTATAATTATCTGCGGCATACTTGTAAAGGCCTTCCTTTTCGCCTTGACTGTGGTAGTAATAATCCCCCTGCACAAAGCCGATGGTAGCGGGCGAAACAGCCCAACCGTAGATAAGCGCACCCGGTTCGGGAGCGGGGTCCGTCAGCACGTCCCGGCCGATAGCCCGCGTAAAGTACGGACGGCCTAAAATACCCATTACCGTAGGCAAAATATCCACTTGGCTGGCAGTTTTGTTAATTACCTGCGGTTTTTTAATCGGCCCGCCGGCAATAATCAGCGGAATTTGGTGGTTAATCAGGTTTAAGTCCACATAACCGCGCGGCATATTTTCGGACTGGGGAGCCGCCAAACCGTGGTCGCCGAAAATCAGGAAAATCGTATTTTTATAATAATCCGATTTTTCCGCCAATTTAAAGAACTCGCGCAAAGCGTGGTCGGAAAAGCGCAGGGAATTGTATTCGGCCACGCTCACAAAACTGCGTTTATGGGCCAAATCTTCGCCGATATCTTTCAGTTCAAAACCCGCATTATCCGCCGGGATAGTATAAGGGCGGTGATAGCCGGAAGTTTGGATAAACGCAAAGAACGGCTTGCCGTTGTTTTCTTTCTGCTCTTTGTTCAAAACGCGGTTGGCTTCGCGGAAAAGGTCCAGATCCGAAATACCCCACACGTCGTTGCGGTGTTCGTGTTCAAAATTGCCTTCTTCGTACATATGCACACCGCCCAGATTATGTTCCAAAATACCGCGTATATTACCCCAACTGGCACTGCCGCCGATGAAATAATATTTTTCGTAGTCGCGCAAGGCATTTACCACGACGTGTTGGTCCACAATCAAGGGATTGCGGGAACTGGTTTTAAAAGACGTTACGTCCGGAATACTCGTAACTGTGGCGAATACAGCGCGTGCCGTAGCGGATGTGGGCGAATAAAAATGCGTAAACAAAATGGACTTATCCGCCAAACTTTTAATAAACGGCGTGGGGTCAATATCCGGATTGGTCATAGAAATTTTATTCCAAGCCAACGATTCCATAAAGATAACCACCACATTGTAATCGTGCTGCTCCGCTTTGGGTTTTGCCGCCACGGTACGTTCAAAATTAAGCGTTTCTTTATCGGGGTGTTGTACGCCCAAATAAGAGGCTACGGTATCGTAATATTGCTGCGTTTTGGCTTTATCAAAACTATCCGCCTTTACAAAGCGGGCCGTATCAAAAATATTAAGTACCGGGTTTAATGTTAAGTTGCAAATAAAATTGTTGGTAGAGTGATACGCATTACTCCAACGGAGCGGATATTGGCTCAACTGGCCAAACATCAGCCCGCCCGTAACCAACAAACCGGCAAAAAACCAACCCAGATTACCTTTCCAACGGTAACTATCCGTTTGGGAAAATGCTTTTTTTTGCAAGCGGTTTACAAACCAAAAACCCAACACGGCCCAGACCAACAGCCCGATAACAGCCCACACCAAGGGATATGTTTCCCAAGCCATTTGCAGGGAAATGAGGGCATTTTCGGAATATTTAAAAATGGAATAGTTAATACGCATTGCAATATAAGCATAGTGTGCAAAATCGGCAAAGTAAATAAGCAGTACCGCGGCTTCCAGCAACGCATACACAGCGGAAATACCCTTGCGGATAACACGCGCCCCGTGCCAAAAAGCACAAACGGTAAAATATAAGCCCAAGGGGATTGCCAACGCACAAGCGAGGCGGGCATCAAATTTCGCACCGATATAAAAAGTCTCCCACAATTCGTGGTAAGACTGCGGTACAAGTGCCGCGTGAAACACAAATAAAAAGATTCCGCGGAAAAGGGTAAACACCACCCAGTTAGCCAAGATGAACCAAGCGTAAGACTTAATCCACCCCGGTACGGCGAGTTTCTTCATAATTCCTCCAAAATAGACTGCTTATATATATGATATCAAATCTGCTTCGCGCGCGGAGGGCCCAGAAACAAGGGGCCAAAGGACCCGCCTACAAAATAGGTCTTTGGACTCTTGTTCCCCCAGCCGATATTTTTTATTCTTATTACATAGGAGAATAGAATGAACTTACGTTTTTTTATTTTGTTACTTACCGTCTGTATTATGGGAGTTACTCCCCTGCAAGCCCAAAAGGCTGTTTTAAAATCTTTTACCGCCGCTAAATTCGTCCAACCGGCCAAGATTTTATCGGAATCAGAATTTCATTTATTATCCTCCAACCTCTATGCCATAGACCAAACGCGCAAGGCCTTAATCAAAAATCCGGGTTGGGCGTTTACGCCGGAATTTAACGCATCGCGCAACCATTTAAAAAACTTAGGGCTCCCTTTGCCGCAAGTTCCCGCCGCTCTCGCCACTACCGCAGAGCGGACCCGCTTTTTACAACAAACAGTACAAACCTTAGAGCAAGAACGGAAAGCCCTCGGCCAACTTTTGGACCAAAAAACATCTTCCCCCACCCCGGCAAGCCGTATAAAATGGGACCGGCGAACGGCCGCTTTGGCACGGGCGAAAAATGCCTCGGACCAATACGATATTTTGAATAGCGAAACGCCGGAACTGCATTGGGGCACCCCGGGATTAGATGAGGTATGGGTAATCCCAATGCCGGAACCGGACCACGCCGGACTGACGGAAGCCGCCTTAAACGGACGAGATGTAATTGAGCGCATTGTGGATACCAAGGCCAACACACTCCCCCAACTCTTAGATGCCATTTTGTACGACCCGGATATTTTACCCGCCACCAAGACGGAAATGATGATGACGGTTGCCAACGCTTCGCAGGGGCTGTCGTTTTACTTCGTCCAAGAATATATGGGCACTTTCCGGGAAATTCCGCAACTTCTTTTAGATCCCGAGGGAACCCCCTTCCAAACCGACAATGCCGCGTTGGATTACGCAGAGCGCGTACAAATTGCCCTCGTCAAAAAGTTGCAGCAAAAGGGCTTTTGGACGGGAGAGGATTTTGAACACTTTTCGGAAGTATCGGCCTTTTTCCCCACAGACCGCGCCAACCTCATTTTAGGAGCCGTAACGTACTTGGAACCGACTGCTGCGTTGTATTTGTTAGAGCACCCGCAAGATTTGGCCGGAGTAAAGAAAATAGCCCAAACCGTCCAAGCCACCCGCGCCGAAAAAGATGCTTTATGGCCCAACGGAACAATGACGTACAAAATACCTTTTTCCCTTATTGCGGAACAATTAAAGAAAAACCGTTTAACGGTATTGGAAACCCAGTACGAACGGCTGGAAAAGTTGCTTGGCAAACTGATGGCACGCGAGGACTTTTTGGACGTGCGGGCACCATACTTATTAAAACAAGCCGAAAAAAAGGTCTCTCCTGCCGACACGGAACACCAACTTTGGCAAGCCGCCACGCAGGCTTCCTTTGCCGCGCAACTGGAACGCTTAAACCGCATTAAAACCCAAGTTTTGGACCGATTATGCGAGTTGGAAGCGGAAATAGAATTACTCAAATAATGCTTTCCCGGCAAGAGTTTTCTGTGCCGGGATTTTTTTATCTATACAAAAAAACCTTTTCTTTAAATAAATAAAATGCTATGCTGAAATTCCAGACGCTAGCATTTAAATACAAGGAGGCAGCACCATGAGAATGATTGATGTAATTATCAAAAAACGCGGAGGCAAACCCCTAACCCAAGAGGAATTTAACTTTGTTGCACAAGGCGCGGCAAAAGGCACCGTGCCCGATTACCAACTTTCCGCCTTTTTAATGGCCTGCTTTTTAAATCCCCTTTCAGACAAAGAAACCGCTCTTTTCACCAAGGCGATGGCCCACTCAGGCGGACGGCTTGATTTTTCTTCCACCAAACTTCCCAAAGTAGATAAACATTCCACCGGCGGCGTGGGCGACGGTATTTCTATGGCATTGGCCCCGCTGGTGGCCTGCGGCGGAGTAGCCGTACCGATGATGTCCGGCCGCGGATTAGGCCATACGGGCGGGACCTTGGACAAATTGGAATCTATGAAGAATTTTGAAGTGCGCGTACCCGTCAAACTGATTTACCGCCAAATTCAAAAATTAAATGTTTGTATGTTCGGGCAGACCAAAGACCTGGCCCCGGCCGATAAAAAACTCTATTCCCTGCGTGATGCCACCGGCACCGTGGAAAGCCGCCCGCTCATCGTGGCCAGTATCCTTTCTAAAAAATATGCCGAAGGGGTGGACAGCCTGTTAATGGACGTAAAATACGGCTCCGGCGCATTTATGCAAAAACTGGAAGACAGCCGCAAACTGGCCCGCGCGCTCGTCAGCACCGCCAAACTCCTTGGCCTGAAATGCCGCGCGCTTATTACCTATATGGACCAGCCGCTCGGCCGCGCTATCGGCAACGCTAACGAAATGCGCCAGGCAATTCAAATTTTAAAAGGCGACAAGACCCTCGCGCCCGACTTTTACGAACTTTTAATTGAAGAAGCCGCCAATATGCTGGTTATCAGCGGTAAAGTAAAAGATATCAAAAAGGCCCGCGCGCTGATGGAAGAAAAGATTGAAAACGGCGAAGCCGCCGCCAAACTGCGCGAAATGGTGAAGTGGCAAGGCGGAGACCCCAAATCCGTGGACGACCCGGAAGGCTACTTTAAAGATGCCAAACTCAAATTGGAAATCAAGGCCGAAGCCTCCGGATATGTCCAACACATTGACGCAAAAACCGCCGGTATGGCCGGAGTATTGCTTGGCGCCGGAAGAAACACAATGGAAGACGTGATTGACTACGGTGCGGGCATTTGGCTCTCCAAAAAGGCGGGTGATGCCGTCAAAAAAGGCGACGTAATTGCCACGCTGTATGCGTCCGATAAAAAACGGTTAGAGGACGGCGCGGCCCTCTTCAAACAAGCACTTAAAACAGGTAAAAAGAACCCTGCCGCCTACAAAATCATCAAAGAAGTGATTAAATAAATTAAGAACAAATGGCAACCCCGGGCCTTTTATAAAGCCCGGGGTTTTTAATAACAGAGGACAAAAAACTCCAAAGTTGTTATAATAAATTTGTTGCAAAACGGGCGCAAAAGTCCGATACAATTTAATCTGTTTTTGGAACCGTATGCAGAATACGGTGCGCTGCTTATAAGCGGCACATTCAGCCTCCAAAAGCAGTCGTTTTAGGCACAACATCTCAGAACTGATCCTTCGGGGGTGCTGTGCCGAGTGCTTTCTGCCATATATTTATATGGCAGAAAGCCACGGCTGTTATTATTTGGGTTAGGCTGAATGGCTCAATAATAACGGCCGTTTTTTATGGGCGGTTTTCTCCAAAGGCAGAACCAGGAGAAAACTATGAAAAAAGGCTTTACCTTAATTGAATTGTTGGTTGTTGTACTGATTATCGGCATTTTATCGGCGGTAGCCCTGCCACAATATCAAAAGGCCGTTACTAAGGCCAAATTTACCGAGGCAATAACAAATTTAAAGACGATTGCCGAAGCCGACAAGGTTTGTCAGTTAGGAGGAGGAACCGATAAGTGGGGTCAATGCAGTATTACAGATTTGGATATTACAATTCCAGGAACGGAAACTGATAAATATTGTGGGGATCCTTCTATAGAAACAAAAGATTTTGTCTATTGGGCTTCTTCGGATTGCTGTGGATATGCACACGCTACCGTTTTATATAAAAAAGAAGATGTGTGTTTATGTTATGACCATAATGATGAAGGAAACGAAGAAATCACTGTTTATAGCGATGGCGTGATTTCTACCCCACCTTCTTATGATTATGCCAAATTATTAAATTTGCCAGAAGGTTCTTGTTGCTGTGGTTAATAGCACAAGGAAAAATACTCTATTATAGGGCTCTTTTGTGGATAGAAAGCCACCGGCTATGCTAGTGGTTCCATAAAGGTTATACCAATGCCTGATAGTATTCCAGTAGGAATATTCTATTTAGGACAAACGCGAAAGGAACCTTAATGCTGCCGGCAAAAGGCACAGAACTGTTCTTACTGATGTTTTAGCCATTAGGGCGCGGTATAGCAAAAAAGGGTGGCTCCACGAATTGCAAACCCGCGCATAGAGTGTCGGTCCGCAGGGCGTGGCCTGCAAGGTGCGGGCCGCAGGGCTTATTTTTCCTTCTTTTTAAAAATGCCAAATAGTCCGCCAATGCCCTTTTTTACGGAGCGGCTGGCAAAATTATTACCAATACCTTGCGTAACGAGCGAAGACACCGACCCCAACATACTCATACTGCCCTTGGGGTCGTCCACCGTACCGCCGATATTCAATTTCAGCGGCATAATGCCGTCCGCCTCGTGCTTGCCCGGGGCGGCCTGTACCGTCATATCAATCACGCCGCTGTTAAAATCGGTCGTACCGTTCAAACTAAAAGACACCATATCGGAAACAAAACTGCCGTCTTTTACGGAAGCCTTGCCTTTGGTAAAGGTTACGTCGGTAGTAAACTTATCAAAAGCCATACGCCCGTCAATCTTTTGTTGGCTTTTGGGTACACGAATTTGCATCGGCTGTCCGTCCGGTCCGGTAACGGTTTGCAAAACGGTATCCTCCTCTTTGTCTGATGTGCTGACGGCGGACACAAGCCCGCTGCCGATACCGTTTAACACAGAAAACACATTAAGCGAATTAAATACTTTTCCCACGATATTTACAGACATAAACAACACCTTGGTTAAAGCATTAGCTTCTGTCAGTTTATATAAGTCCTTAATTTCCCCGTTCCCCATAGACAAATTGAGTTCGCCGCGTGCGCGCTTCATATCGGGGGTGAGGTTGCCCAAATCCGCTTGGAGCAAAATCTGCCGCCCCGCAATATACGGCGCGTCCAACGCATCTATTTGTATTTTCCCGGTAACGGTGGCCGGTGGCAAGGGCCACGCAGGGGCAGGCTGTTTATCCGTTTGTACTTTCTTTTCAGCCACGCCTTTCTCTGTACGTTCCGGCAAAGGAGGTAAAATTAATTTTTTTGCAAAAGCATTTAACGAAACCGACAAATTCTTGGGAGACTGGTTCCAAGATGCGTTCACAGAAAAAGGTTCCTTATTCAGCAAGCCGGAAACGGTTATACTGGAAACCGCCGTTTTAAAATCGGTTGTTCCCTGTGCAGATACTTTCATTACTCCTTGCTCCAAACGGCCCGCATAGCCCGCATTTGCACCCATATCGGCCGCTGTAACGGCCGTCTGCCAATCCTGCTGGGTAAAATGCACCGTACCGCCGGCGGTTCCTGCGGCTTGATATTCCTCAGCCAGTTGGGGCAGTTGCGCAAGAAACTCCTTAAAATCAACTTGCCACTCAGCGCGGGCTTCGTATTTTAAAACTGCGCTGTAATCTATGCCGCCAATAGCCGACAGTTTCACCCCGGAAAGGGCCAAAACCGCTTGATTAACCGTCAGTTTTTCCTCCGGCAAATTGGCTATTGCATCCGTTTTAAAATGCACCTGCGGGACCTCAAAGCGCGGTTCGTCCGGCACGAGATTTTGCAAAGTGTCCGTGGTTAAATTTTCTAACGTAACACCCAACTTGATGTGGGGCGCAATAAAATCCTGCGCTTGAAAATTTATTTTAACTTTGGCACCGTTATAAGAAAGCAAAAAGTCGGGCATTTGTACCTGCGCGCGCGACAAATCGCCCCCCGCCAAATTAAGCCGCACATTAAACGATACAGGAAATTCATACTGTTTTTCCCCCTCTTGGTAAAAGCCGTCCGCCGCAAAGCCCAAATTAATCAAATCGCGCACCACCAGCCGTTTGCCCCGCAATGTAATATTTTTTAGCGCGGCTTGTCTTTTATTTTCCTCGTCTTGATAAAATATATTGATATTTTTTAATGATAAATCTGTTAAGGTTAAATACGGCAAGGAAAGTGTATCCGTTTGCGCAGGCTCATCTGATGACGGCTTATCCGCAGGCAACAAATCCGCCCAATTAAACACTCCGTCAGCCCGGCGGAGCAAATAGGCTTCCACCCCGCTAACGGTAAGCGATTTTAACTTAATATGCCCGTGAACTAAATGGATAAGCGATACCCTAATCCGCAGCCGCTCCACCGATAAGAAAGTCCCTTTTTCAAAACCGCCCGCTTCCGATAAAGCAAACTTATCCGCCTTTACCCCCATAAAACTGACGGACATTTTTTCCAAACGTACCTCGCGTCCGGTGGCCTCTTGCATCTTTTGTACCGCGTATTTTTTCATCCAATTACTGGACGATACCCACCGCAAAGCAAGGTCTGCCCCAAAGAATAAAATCAGCGTGCACACCGCTACCGTAGCCAAGCGCCGCCAAACCTTATTTGTCATTTTTACCCCTCATACTGTATTTACAGCCACAATAATCTTGCTTGTATAATTGTAATTCTTTTATAAGCGCTTGGCGCAATTCTTCCAACCCATTCTTGCGCCAGTTAATCGCCGCATACGGCTTACCTACGGCATACCACGCGCGGCGGGCGGCCTCGTTTACTTGGTCCAAATCTTTATAGCGCGATACACCCAGCACAGAGGTCAACGCCGTAAATTTATGTTCCAGCGCATACTGTTCGGCTCTTTCCAAACGCATATAAAAACAGGCCGAACACCGCTTGCCGCGCTCGGGTTCGTTTTCCAGCCCGGCTACGGCTTTATCCCATTTTTCGGGTTCATAAGGCAGTTCGGCAAATTTTAGGCCAAAATGCTCACATACGCGCTTCTGCTCGTCGCGCCGTTTTTCATATTCAGCCGACGGGTAGATATTCGGGTTATAAAATAAAACGGTGGCATCTATGCCGTCATCTGCCAATTTTTTGATAGCCGCACAAGAACAGGGCGCACAGCAGGAAAGGACAAGTAATTTAGGGAAATACATATATATATTTTACCAAAATAGAAGTATAAACCAATGACAGAAAACTGCATTAGTATTTTGTTTTTAGTTGTAGATTTAGATTAACACTCATAGGAGAGGCCGCATTTGTAATGTTGCGACGGAAAGGCAACCGATATTCCTCTACCGGAAACCGTAACCGGGCAAAACATCCTCAGGCAAAAACAAATTGCCGATTTGGAATTTATTGCAAAATAACTGCATAATAACAAAACCCCCGGTCGGGAAATAAACCAACCGGGGCGAAAAGTATTTTATTTCTGTGGATTGTGCGGGTCAAAATGATGTTTGTAATATTCTACAAGCCTATTCCACATCGCAAGCGCCGCGGGAGTATCTGCAAAGCGGGAAGACATTTCCTCTATCTTATAAACAAACAACTCCCGTACTTGGCGTGGCGATTGCAAACTGTTATAGGCCGCTTCCTCGGCAGACACCCGGGCACAGAACAAGAGCATGTCTTTAATTTTTCCGTAATATTGCACTTCCTCGGTGCTTAAAGTACCGCCCATTTCGCGCAAGCCGGTGCGGACCTCGCGGTATAAAAGGGCCGTATAAAATTCGTGCGTATTAACAGTAGGAGCAAAGATACCCTGCATTAAAATTTTTAAGAACCGCACTCTGTCCGCAGAAGGCAAAAGCGGCAAAAAGTGGTCGTTCAACCGCTGTGCCGTGGCCTCACCCAACAGGGCGCGAAAATTGGGATTATCGTCCAAAATTTGGGTCCCCGCCGAATACTGATAGCGCTTGCGAAATTCCTGTTCCGCCTGTTTTTGTGCAAGGCGCAATTCATATTCCAAAGCAAGCAAATAAGTATAACTGAGTTTCATCCCTGTACGGATACGCTGGGAGAGAACCACCATACACGGACTTAATTTATTGGTGTTTCGGTCCTGCATTTTGAAAAGGGCATTAGAGATTTCGTGGGAAAGTGTATTGGATATTTCCGAGTGAAGTTTGCCGTCTTTCAACAACGGGGCCAAGACTCCGCGCGAGGGCAATACCGAAGCAAAACGCGCTAAAATCTGGCGTTCTGGCGTGGCTTCCACCAAATGCTGCAACGCTTTTTCTTCCACCGGGATAACTACGCGGGAGGCGCTAGTCAAAGCCCTCCTTACCCCTTTAACGGATTTAAGCGGATTTTTCTGCGCAAAAACCGCCGTAGGAACCAGTAAACCTGCTAAAAATAAAATAAATATTTTTTTACCCATACTTACATTTTGCAATACTTTCACCCCAAATAACAGGGCCCTTGGACCCATTTTTATATAGGGCAAAGGACCTAAAAAAGAGGGAACCTGTACAGGCTCCCCCAAGAACTTACAAATTATCTTTAATAGTTTGCGCAAGGCGTTTTAGGCCTTCCACAATTTGCTCTTTGGTAGAGTAAGAAAAATTTAAACGCATATCGTTAAACACATCCCCTTGCGGATAAAAATCTACTCCGGCCACATAGGCCACCTTGTTTTCAATGGCCTTGGGCAACAGGTCTGTGGCGTTCATATGTTTGGGCAAAGTCAGCCACAGGAAGAGCCCCCCCTCGGGGCGCGTCCAAGAAACATTTTTCGGCATATATTTAGCCAAGGTTTCCAACATCAAATCGCGTTTTTCGCGGTAAGATGCAATAATTTCTTTGACGTGCTGCATCAGCATCCCGCTGCGCAGATATTCCCCCGTAGCCAACTGCAAAATGGGAGAAGTGCACAAATCCATCGCCTGCTTTAAAATGACATATTTGCGAATAACATCTTCCGGGCCGACAATGTAGCCCAAACGGAAGCCGGGCACAAACACCTTGGAAAACGTGAACATTGTAATCACGTTGCCACGTCCGTTGTCCAACGCGTAAAAAGTACGCGGGGAAGTGCCCTCAAAGCGGACTTGACGGTATGGAGAATCTTCCAAAATAAAGGTGTTATACTTTTGGGCAAGTTCCAAAATTTGTAGTCGGCGGTCTTCCGGAATCGTCGTGCCTGTGGGGTTTTGGAAATCGGGCACCAAATAAATAAATTTGCATTGTTTGCCACGGGCTTTTAATTCAGCCAGTTTCGTTTCCAAATCTTCGGGCAAAATACCATACGCATCGCTTTCCGCACCCGTAATGTCAGCACCCGCCACGTGAAACGCCTGCAACGCGCCCAAATAAGTAGGGCAAGCGGTAATAATGCTGTCGCCGGGGTTTATAAATAGGCGCGCCGTCATATCCAAAGCCTGTTGGGAGGCGGACACCACCAGCATTTGGTCGGTGGTTACATCAATATTTTCGGTTTCTTTTAATAATTTTACCAGTTCCGTACGCAAAGCCATTTGCCCTTCGGTGGTGCCGTACTGCAAAGCCTGTTTTGGGGTTTTCGTCAGCACATGGTGCATAATACCGTCAATTTCGTGCGTAGGGAATAATTCCGGGGCCGGCAGCCCCCCCGCAAACGAAATAATATCCGGGCGGGCTATCACTTTCAAAAGTTCTCTAATGGCGGAAGCCTTGGAGCGGCTTACCACTTGGGAAAACAACTCATTGTAATTCATCTGCTACTCCCAATTTTTAAATAATCGCTTAACTAATATATTGTACAATTTTTAGGCTCAAATCTTTTGCCGGAACAGAGTGCGTAAGCGCTCCCATAGAAATCACATCCGGACGGACCGCGCAGTACGCTTCCAAATTCGTTTTATTCACGCCGCCGGACACCTCTATAATGGCGCGCCCGGCAATTTCCTTTTTGCACACGGCAATTTGTTCGGGGGTCATATTATCCAGCATAATGATATCCGCCCCGGCGTTTAGGGCTTCTTTTACCTCGTCCAGGGTCGTGGTTTCCACCTCCACCTTGGGAGTGTGCCCGATAACGTCTTTAATCTTTTTGACGGCTGCCGTAATGGAGCCTGCCGCTGCAATATGGTTATCCTTAATCATCACGCTGTCGGCCAGACTAATGCGGTGGTTGCGCGCTCCGCCGGTGCGCACAGCGTACTTATCCAAGCGGCGCAAACCGGGCTGTGTTTTGCGCGTATCCACAATCATTACGCCGTATTTTTTGCCGATAGCCGCATATTCGCGCGAGGCGGTGGCAATACCGCTCATCCGCTGCATAAAGTTAAGCGCGGTTCTTTCGGCCTTTAAAATAGACAAAGTGCTTCCGGTCAGTTCCAGCACCACTTCACCTTTTTTCACATTATCGCCGTCCTTTTTAAGCGGAGTAAAAATGACATCCGGGTCCACCGCGTGAAATACGGTTTTGGCTACGTCCATTCCGCATAGCACCAAATCTTCTTTGGCGCGGATAGCGGCCTTGGCCCGGTTTTCGGGCGTAAAAATAGTATCCGAGGTAATATCCCCCAAACTTAAATCTTCCAACAACGCAAGTTCAATAATTTTATCCAGTATCATTTTGCAAGTTCAAACATTTTTTCAATGGCTTTTTTGGCCTGGACCGCTACGCGCCCGTCCACCGTAACCACTTGGTCGGGGCGCGGGTCAATCAACGCTTCCAGGGTATTAATCAAACTGTTCTTTTTCATATAACTGCACACGCCGTAGGGCCAAATAAAGGTTTTGTCCGGGTGTTCGGCTTCCAAACGGTTCACAAGGCCAAACTCCGTAAGCATACCAAATGTCTTATCCGGCGAGGATGCCACATAAGAGGCCATTCCCTTGGTACTGCCTACATAATCGCACTTTTGGCAAACTTCAATGGGGCATTCCGGGTGCGCTAACATTTTAATACCGGGGTGTTCGGCACGCAGTTTATCCACAATTTCCGGGCGGTATTTATCGTGCACACAGCAGGACCCGCCGGAAGAAATTATCTTTTTGGGTGTACCGCGGCGTTTGAGTTCGGCATCAATATTTTGAGCCATCAACATATCAGGCACAAAAATCAGTTCATTACCGGGTATTTTCTGCGCAATATCAAAAACATTGCCGGACGTTACGCACGAATCGCACACGGCCTTTACATCTGCGGAACTGTTAATATAGCACAAAGCCGGTACGCCGGGGTGTTTTTCGCGCAGTTTTTTTACATCTTCCCCCGTCATAGAATCGGCCAAAGTGCACCCCGCCTTGCCAGCCGGGATAACTACCTTTTTATCCGGGTTGATGATTTTGGCCGTTTCCGCCATAAACCACACGCCCGCAAAAACGATAATATCCGCCGTAGAGGAGCGCGCCTTTAATGCCAGTTCATACGAGTCCCCCCTAAAATCAGCCACCCCGTAAACCAAATCGGGTGTGGTATAGGAGTGGGCGAGAATCACCGCGTTCTGCTCTTTTTTAAAGCGGTTAATCGCCAGTACATACGGCGCGGCGGCCAGGCAGTCCTCAAACGTCCACTTGGCGGCTTTTGTTTTGGATACAGATTTAAGAAGCCCATATAATCTATGGGCTTCTTGTGTAAGTTGTGCTTCCTTTTCTAACGGCGTAAGCATAAATTATTGCAAGGTGTCCGGCGCAACTTCGTCGCTCGTGTAAGTAGTGGTCGTCGTGCTGGTGGACGAGGTGGACGTATTCGGTGCGGAACCGTCTAAATAATAAATATTGGTATTGTTTACTACCTTTTTGTTGGTCGTAGTGGTTTTGGAAGAACTCTTGGACGTTTTCTTTTTGGCAGCCGATTTTTTAACCACCTTAGCAGCGGGCTTTTTGGCCCCTCTTACCGTTTGTTCGGCGGGCGGCAGATAAGAATCGCCGCAGGCCTGCAATTCATAGGCGGGCAACGTGTCGTAATCGGCCTCAGGCGCCAACAGGTTGTCAAACTCCTGGTCAATGATTTGGTATTTGGCGTTCTTGGCGGATGCTTTGTTGCGGGAATCCGCAGTTTTGGTGTTGGCGTTGCCGGAAGAGCAAGCGGCTGCGCCGAAAGCGGCGATAAAGGCCGCGAGTAAAAGTTTCTTCATAACCCGTCTCCTTATTAATGCGGGGCAAACCCGCGCGTTACTAAATTATATATCATATTGCGTGGATTTGGAAAGGTTTCCCTTATAAATTTTTCGCAGATTTCCTCTTATATTTTAGTACAATAAAAAAGTTGTACCGTTTGGGAGGAAGAAAAAAACACAATGGAAAGCCTGCAACAATTATGGACAGCGGTTTGCGCATTTGCGACAGCGCCAACCTTGCAGCATATGTACGACGTAATGAACGGATTCAATACTTTGGTATGGGGTCCGCCAATGATTATTATCCTGCTTTTTTTAGGTATTTATTTTACTATCCGTTTGCATTTTCTACAAAAATACACTTGGCCGGCAATGAAACTGTCGGTTAAAAAAGTAGAATCCGAAGGGATGGTCAGCAGTTTCGGCTCACTCGCCGTAATGATTGGCGCAACCGTAGGCACCGGGAGCATTATCGGCGTAACTACCGCCGTAGCCGAGGGCGGCCCGGGGGCGCTGTTTTGGATGGTAGTGGCGGGATTTTTCAACTTTGCCATTAAATACTGCGAATGTATGGTGGCCTTTAAATACCGCGTACGCCTGCCGGACGGCGAATATGTGGGCGGGCCGATGTATTATCTTTCCCGCATTTTAAAGTTTAAATGGCTCGCCCTTATTTTTGCGGTGGGCACGGTATTAATGGCCTTAACCGCCGGCAGTGCCTTGCAATCTAACTCCATTGCCGATGCCTTGCGCGAAGGATACAATTTAAACCCGTGGTATGTGGGCTTATTTGTAGCCATAGCGGCGGGCGTGGTGATTATCGGCGGGGTAAAACGTATTGCCGCGTATTCCGAGTGGTTGGTACCGATTATGGGCGGCTTGTACTTATTACTCGCCCTTATTGTGCTTTGTATGCACCTTACCGAAATTCCGTCCGCTTTATTAATGGTAATTAAAAGTGCTTTTACAGGCAAGGCCGCTGTGGGCGGAGCCGCCGGCATAGGAATTATGGCCATTGTGCAGGCTATGGTACCCGCTTTAAGCGCAGGTGTTACGCGGGCTGTACTGGCAACCGAAGCCGGGCTTGGAAGTGCCTCTATTGCGGCCGCCGCGGCCAAAACCCGCAGTGCTACGCAAATGGCGATTATTTCGGCTACGTCTGTATTTTGGGCAATTTTTATTTGCTCGCTGACGGGTATGGTTATTGTACTGGCAGGAGATTGGCAAAACCCCAACGTCTATGCCGCCAACCTGTGCAACAGCGCGTTTAAAACGGTGCCTTATATCGGTACGCCGATTTTGATTTTCTCGCTGGTAATTTTTTCGTTCACGACTATTATCGGTTGGGGATATTATGTGGAAAAGGCTTTGCAGTTTTTGTGCAAAGGTTCCAATATGCTCATAAAACCCGTGCGCGTGCTGTTTATTATTTTGACCTTTGTGGGCGGCTGGATTGGCACCAGTTTTTCGTTGGATTGGACGATTTCCGACTCCTTACTGCGCACCGCCGAGGCCAACGGTTCAACCCGCTTTATGTGGGCACTTGTCATTTTTACTATGACAATGATGACCGTGCCGAACATTTGGGCCCTGTGGTGTTTCCGCAAGGTGATTGTCAAAACAACCCGAAAAAACATCAAAAATATTGTGGGCAAACAACCCAACGCAAATTAATTACCCGTTACTGATAAGAAACCGCCCCGGGATATACAATTCCTGGGGCGTTTTTTTAACTTTTTATACAGAAATATTAGTGTAAATCCCAAGTGTATTTACTGGCAAAAGCACCACCCGCATAACGCTGGGAGGTTTCCGTACCTAAGGCGTTGCATAAACGGCGCCACCGAGGAGAAGGATATACATTTGACATAATACAGGTCCTTGCACCTCCTATACACCCAGAAGAATTGGGATGGTTATGCGTCCGAAAATAAAAGGCATCATTCGCAGTCCACGGGGAAATATACGAAAAACATTTATTGGTACAGATATGGGCATAGCCCCAATTTTCCTTTGTTCCCCAACAATCTCCCCCCAATCCCTCAGGCTTTTTATACGCATAGTTTTTTGGTATCTCTATATCCAACTGGTCAAAGGTCTCCGCGTACTGGCCGTTTGCCAAATAATAGGCCTCTTGGGCGGATTCCACCGCATCCAACAGTGGCATATTGGACGCAAATTTAGACTTATCCACCGCCAACTGATATTGTGGCACCGCCACCGCCGCTAAAATACCGATAATAAGGACAACGACCAAGAGTTCAATCAAAGTAAATCCACGACTCACAACCCAAGATGTAGATCCTGAACTAAATTCAGGATGACCTCCTTTTTTCATAAAGTCGTCATCCCCGAGGAATTGGCGGCCCGCTAGGGTGCGGCTCGCTAGGGTGCGGCCCGCAGGGTTCGGGAATCTGTTGTCTCCGTTCTTGAATTCGTAGTCATTCCCGAAAGTTGTAGTCGGGAATCTGTCGTTTTCCTTTTTTAATAAAAACAGTTCCCCGACAGAAACCTTCGGGGATGACAAAATAGGTTTTACCGTGCGACCACCCCAAACAAACGTCATTCCGTAAGGTTTCTGTACGGAATCTCGCCGTTTCGCAACAACAGATTCTGGACTACAACTTTCCAGAATGACGACACTAGCACAAGTAGCCGCACGGCTAACTTCAATAAACTCTTTCATTTTTTCTCCTTTTAAGGTCTTTATATTTGGGCAAAACGGCCTTTTATACGCATTTTTATATAGTGGATACATCCGGGTATATTCAGCCCTTATTGTCAAAATTTTAACAAAAAAAAAAAAACGGAACAACCCCTTTAAAATAAACGACGGAAAAGCAACAACAAAAATTACATTGTTTATCCGTCATCCCCGAGGAATTGGCGGCCCGCAGGGTTCGGGGATCTATTGTTTCGGAAGAGAACACCCACGGCAAAAACAGATTCCCGACTACGGCATGTGGGAATGACAACAATAATAACGACAAATTGCGTATCTAATCTGTTTTTGCGCTTGTGAAAGGGCGGACAATAAGCCATACTATTAGTGGCAAACCTTTTCATACGGCGCATTGCAGGCAAAGCCGCCGTGAGGGGACCCATGGGGAACGGTCCGCATTGATTCCCCCCAACCAATATATTGGTAACCCCGCCCACACCCGGGCGGGGGTTTTGTTTGGTAAATTCTGCCAATCCGCCAAACGGGCCGACTTTCCCCGCATTGGCTAAAAAACTGTTACAATATATTATATTTTCGCCCGGGACACCCGGCGCCAAAAGGAGAAACAAATGATTAAAGAAGGTTCCAAAGTCAAATTTGACTACACCCTTACGGTTGACGGCAAAGTAGCCGACACCTCCGCCGGACGCGGCCCGTTGGAATACACCCACGGAGCAGGGCACATTATTCCGGGCTTGGAAGAAGAACTTACCGGGATGAAAGTTGGCGACAAGAAGACTGTAAAAGTTGCGCCGGAAAAAGGCTATGGCAAAGTCTTGCCGGAAGCCATCCGCCGCGTACCGAAAGAAGCCATTGGCGGGGCTGAACATTTAAAAGTAGGTGATATGGTGGGTGCCAGCAACGAAGGACACACTTTCCGCGCGGTGGTAAAGGAAATCACGGATAAAGAAGTGGTGTTGGACTTTAACCACCCGTTAGCCGGAAAAGATTTGACCTTTGACGTGGAAATTAAAGAAATCAACTAATTTCTTTCTGTTTGCAAAAAAACCCCGGGCCAAAACCCGGGGTTTTTTATATATTTTAACCCTTGCACTCTTCCGTGAGGGCCAAATTGTCTTTTAATTGGGCGTAATGCCGTTTGACCAAGGTTTCCTTTTTGGTCAGTGGCCGTCCGCCTGCTTCTTTTTGTGCTACGCGGGCCAATACCGCTTTATTTTCCTTTTCATAGGCTTGCACATCCGCCGGAGTTACTTGTATCACCAAGCGGCATTTTTCGGCCTTGGCCTGTGCTTGCACCTTAGCCAATTTTTCCGCTTCAAGCGATTTCTTAAAATCTTCGGCGGCGGCTTCTTCCTGCGCGCGGTAGCGGCGGATATCGGCAAAGGTCAAATCCAGTTTACGCATATCGGCCTTGGCCTGCACCACATCATTAGGCATACTGAAAAAGTAATAGTCCGAATAGCGGGTCAGGCTATCCTCATCCGTTTTGTGGAAACGCTTAAAGAAGCGGTACGCACACAACGAGTGTTTATGCACGGTGCGGCCCACGGAATCGGTGTAAAAAGTACCGTCCGCCATTTCCTGTCCGCAGACCACGCATTTTGCCTTAGGCGCGATAACAGGCGTTTGAACGGGAGATACAACGGGCTTAGCGGGTTCCGCTTTCTGCTTGACGGGGGCTGCATTTTGCCCATCAGAAGCAGGCTTGCTGTTTTTGGGGGCTGACGAAGGAGTCGCCCGTTTAGGCGTTGCTCCCGCGGGTTTGGCTGGCAACGAAGCCACCAAAGGATTTTTGCGCGGAGCAACCTCGCTACCCTTTTTAGCGTCCAGATTATCAAGCACCACGGGAACCGTCTTTTTAGCAGGCATCAAATCCGTCTCCAACTGTGCTAACAAAGGATTAGCCTCTTGCGATTGTGTCAGTTGTGTCCACGTCGGTACTGTGCGCTTGGTCGCCTTATGTCGGTAAGTGTTCCCCAATTTGGAATAATAGGCAGAGGCCTTAGCCTCGCAAGCGCTATGAATATGATAGGGGCGAATACGTCCGAGTACCTTTACATCTTGGCTTAAATAACCATTTTCCAGCCCCACCGGTTTACCGCAAACCAAGCAAGGGTAAGTAATCGGCGAAAAGTCATCCTCATACGGTTGGGCCGTCAGCAAACCCTTGGCATCTAAAACCTTGGATTCCGGCGTATATTGTCCCTTGTATTGGCTTAAATTTTGCACTAACTGGCGTATCTGCTGGGCTGAAACATTGCCTGCCCGCGCAGCCTCTTCCGCCGGCTCAATTTGCTGTTCTATAATATCCTTGATTTTAGCCGCTTTTTGCGTTAAGTACCGGCTCTCGGCGGACAAAGCCAGCCCCGCCTTATCCAAACCGCCCCGCATTTGTTGGCGTTTGGTATATAAAGCATCAACATACTCCTCTTCCATTTTGCGGACTTTTTCCAAATAAGCGCGCCACTCTTGCCCCAGTTGGGCCAACTGTCCCAGTTGCACGGCAGATTGTTTCCAATTTTTTAAATAGGCCTGTACCTTGGCCATATCGGCAGAATCTTTGACGGGAATCCCCTGCAAATAGGTATAAGGTTTTCCGCACAGGCTCTTCCACCCATTTTGCACGCGCGGGGAGTTTTTCCCCTCCATACCCCAAATAAAGTCCACCGCGTTGATAAAGCCTTCCAAATCATCGCAAGTGAGAGTTGTAGATTTCGCCATTACAGAAGGTAAGCCGCCAAAAACGACCTCGCCCGGTTCGGTGCGAAGCAAGGAGCGGACCTTATTCATATTTTTCTTGTCTTCATATTGGTCGGCCAATCCAAAAAAATGCCCCATTTCGTGCCTGGCTACTCTATCCATATCGTAGTCTAACGTGTACGCGCTCATAAATATACCGGTTGTTCTCATAGCCTCTTGCTCCGCCAATTTAGAAGCCGTATAATCATCATTACCCGGCAGAGAAAGTATCCAAATCGTCGGATCTTTATCGTAAACGCCTTTTATAGAGGCGGCCTTCCCCCGGGTGTGAGAAAGTTGCTGCCAAACGGAACCATACTTTAAATTTCCCAGCGATTTAATACGCAAATCGTATTTGCCTTTCATTACTTTATCGCAATCTTCGCCATTGGGGTTAATTACTTGCAACTCAATGCGGCGCGGCAAAGCCTCCAAAATATCAGCAAACTCGCCCTTACGCGCAAATTCTGGCGCAACGGCAGAAGTCTGTTGCTTTTTGGCTTTCTTTTTACCCTTGGCGGGAGTGGACCGGACAGGTTGGCGCTCGCCCAACTGCGTGCGGACAAAAGATAACCAATTATCCAATGCCGATTGTGTGGATTGCAAAAAATAATCCCGCGTAATTTTTTGACGGGCCGGGTCGGTGCTGGTTCCCTCTGTACTCACACACACACGAATCTTGGGGTTTTTAGCAGTCAGCACATAATACAAAAAACTTTTCTTGTATATATAAGGATCCCCATTAAATGAAACCAAATCCTCCAACAGCCCCCACGCACTTGCAGAGGCGGCGAGTGTTAAACAGGTTAATAATAAAAGATATTTTTTCATATTTTCCCCAATAGGAAACAGTCCGCTGTAAAACCCGCCTTACGGCACTTTTACAACAGATGAATATATTTATAGTATAGTTGTTCTTTTTACCTTTTACAAGGGATTAAAATATAACTAACGAAAAACCCCTAGGAACGGGCCTAGGGGCTTTTACTGCTTCAAACTTAAATCAGGTATAACTTTCCAAATATGTATGCAACCCCTCGGCGCGCGCCTGCGATACGCCCTCCTCGTAGAGTTGCTCTGCTTCGTCGGTGCGGCCTAAGGCATATAACACCTGCGCCAAAGAAAGTTTTGTGAGAATTTGCCCGCGTTTTTCATCAGAATTATCAAACAAAACACGCGCTTCTTCCAAATCTTTTAAGGCGGCGGCCATTTTGTTTTTGCGTTTTAAAATATCCGCGCGGCCCCATTTTACAAAGCCCAAGTCCACCGTATCGTGGATAGACGAATAGAGTTTATCAGCCACGTTATAGTGGCGCAGGGCTTCGTCGTACTTGCCCTGTTGGCGCAAGCCGTTGGCCATACCACAGTTGGTATAGGCCTTGCCGAAAACATCCTCGCTTTTGCGGAAGATTTTTTCCGCCAATTTATAGTTCTTTACACACTCGTCAATCTTTCCGCAAATCCGGCTAATTCCGGCTAGACCGCAATGCCCGTAGGCCACGGAAATATCATCGCCCGCTTTTTTGGCAAGAGAAATAGCCTTTTTAAACTGCGCTACGCCTTCTTCAAAATGGCCTTGCAGGCGGAAGATTCCCCCCTTGGCCCAATGGATGAAACTCATTCCGGCATAGTCCTTTAACTGTGTATAGGCGGACAAAACGGCATCCAACAAATCAAGTGCTTCCTCCAAGCGGCCCCAAGCGCGCAAGGCCATACCCATTTCTTGCATTGCACGGACGGCGAACTCGTCGTATTCCAATTCCTGCGCCATTTTTAAGGCATCTTCGGCCAATTCATACGCAGCCGCAGAGTGTCCCAAAGTGCGGTAGCAAGCCGCCATCGCCAAAAGCGCATCCATACGGCGTTCGGCCTCGTCGGCTACTTTCAAACAGGCGGCATAACTCTTTAAAGCGTCCTCAAAGGAGCCGAGTTGGCGTTGCGCCTCCCCCGTTAAAAACCAAGCGGCGGCATCCTTCTTTTTGGCCTCGGCCAGTACCGCCAAAGCGTCCGACGGACGGCCCTCATCAAGCAAATTTTCCAAAACGTCCAAATCTAATTTTGCGGTTTGTTTCTTTGTGGATTGAGACATATACACTCCTAATTTAACGGCCTGAAACTTTTAATCATTACCATATAACTTTGTACCCTGTACTTTTTGCAGGGAAACAAGCCAAACTACATCTGCAACAGTTTTTTTATTTCGGCTAAGGTGGCGGCTAAATCATAGGGCTTGGGAATAAAATAATCAGCCCCCGCTTCCGTAGCCCGGTCACGCGATTCGGGGTCGGATAAAGTGGACATTATTACCACCGGAATCCGCCAGGTGGCATTATCGGTCTTTAACAGTTTGCACACGTCAAACCCGCTTAATTTAGGAAGCATTAAATCAAGCAGAACCAAATTAGGCTTTATCTGCTTAGCCAGTTGCACCCCGGCCACGCCGTTTTCGGCCCAATGCACCTCAATTCCGTCCACTTTCAAGGCACCGCAAAGAGCGTTTCCCAACACCTTGGAATCTTCTATAAGTACCACTTTTTTCATATTACAATTCTTCGCAATTATCTTTGTACAAACGGATAGCCCCGGCATATTCACGGGCATTTTTGATAATACCGTTTACTTCGTCATCTTCCAGTTTGCGTACAATTTTGGCCGGAACACCCATTACAAGAGAACCCGCCGGAATATTTTTTCCAGCCGGCACAACTGCTCCCGCACCGATAATACAGTTCGGGCCGATTTCACTTTCCATTACTACGGCGTTCATCCCAATCAGGCAATTATCGCCGATTTTACTGCCGTGCACAACTGCCCCGTGCCCCACACTAACCCCGCGGCCTATAATACAAGGGGCATCATAATTGACGTGAACGCAGGCATTTTCCTGAATATTGGAATTATCCCCCACCGTAATGGAAGCGATATCCCCGCGCAACACGGCGCAAGGCCAAACAGACACATTTTCCCCTAACGTAACGTCGCCGATTAATACCGACGTTTTATGCACATAACAACTGGGGCGCACGCTGGGGACTTGTTCGTTAATGCGTTCTTTCATAGCAGGGCTCCTTTGGACTTTTTATTTTTGCGCGGCGAGGAAGGGGACGAAAGTTGCAAGCCCCAATAGATAAAAATACTTACAATACCCGGCAAAATGTAATACACCACACGGTAAATCAGCGAAGCCATCAAGGCGGAATCCCAGTCTATACCCATTTGGGAATAAACCGCCGTCATCGCCAATTCCATAGCGCCTAAACCTCCCGGCAAAATGGGAATTAGCGTCGTAACCATACCGACGGCAAACCCGGCAACCAACACCCCCGCCGTAATGTGTATGCCCACGGCACGGAAGGCAAAATAAAGCACCAAAATCGTAAACAGCCAATCCGCGCAGACGTAAATAATCGTCATAGTAAGTTTATTCTTTTTGCGGTGGATAAGGTCTATTCCTTCGTCCAACTGGTCCATAAAGTCATCATATTTTCCTTTTGGAATTAAGGCGCGGAAAACGCGGTAAAGCACCTTGTTCATTATACGGAAACATTTTCGCAACCATTTGGAGCGCAGTTCGTTATTAAACAGAAATGCCGTAATCACCACACACACCGCACACATTACAATAATAAGCGAAAAGTTTTTTAGCAGTTGCATTGTGGTTGCCGACGAATTAAACAGCATCAGCACCGACCCCTGCAAAATGATAATCGCCAACACAAAATACAAAAGTACCGTAATGACAATGCTGGCCGTAACGCAAGTGCCGAACGGCACCCGGCGGCGGTTTAGCAAGTGGGCGCGCAAAGCAAACCCGCTGACCCCCAACGAGGAAACGATATAGTTTACCGTGGTGGAAACAAGAGCGATACCCATTGCCGCGCTTTTAGAAACTTTCCGCCCCATAATACGCAGCACTTCGTACAGGCTCATCCCCATTGCCACATAAATAAGAACGGATGACAACAAAGATAAAAAGAGGTATTTGGTTTTGACACCTTGCCAAATTTTTACAAAACTGTCCTTAGCCTGATAAATCATAACGGCAATCAGGCCGACGGATAAAAGGATGCCCAAAGTATAGAGCAAATATTTAAGCGGTTTTTTCACGCGCGCGCTCCGGGTATGAAAGATATATAAATTATATAATTTATTTAAGCAAAAAGGGCGTTTTACGCGCTTATAAAAAGAGTGCGACGCCCCTGGGGGTTTTTAACGTTATGAAGAGTATTAAAGTAATCGGCGCAAAAGGCCACAATTTAAAAAATGTTACCGTAGAATTACCAAAAGATAAAATGGTCGTAGTAACCGGGCTGTCCGGCTCGGGTAAAAGTTCCTTGGCTTTTGACACCATTTATGCCGAAGGGCAGCGGCGCTATGTGGAAAGTATGTCCGCCTATGCCCGGCAATTTTTGGAACTGATGGAAAAACCCGATGTAGAACATATTGAGGGGCTTTCCCCGGCTATTTCCATTGAGCAGAGAAATCCGTCCAAAAATCCCCGCTCCACGGTTGCCACAGTTACGGAAATTTACGATTATTTACGTCTGTTATTCGCCCGCGTGGGACACCGCTTTTGCCCCCATTGCGGACGGGAAGTGGAATCTTGGAGCGTACAGGGTATTGCACAGGATATTTTAAAAAAATTTAACGAAAAAACCGTTTTTATTTTATCCCCCGTCGTCCGCGGGCGGGCGGGAACTTACGAGGAACTTTTTGCCAAATTTAAAAAAGAAGGTTATGTAAAGGCCCGCGTGGACGGTACGGTCATCACGTTGGACAATACCCCCTCGCTGGAACGCTACAAAAAGCATACCATTGAACTGGTAACGGACGAGATTTTTGTAGAAGAATTTGACCGTGAACGATTGGTGGAAAGTTTGGAAGCCGCGTTAAAATACGCACAAGGGCTTGTGCACATTGTGGAAGCCGAGGGCGACCAGCCGTGCGAATTTACATATAGTGAAAATAACGCCTGCGCACATTGCGGTATCGGGTTTAGCGAACTGGAACCGCGTCTTTTTTCGTTCAACTCCCCTTACGGTGCGTGTCCGGACTGTAACGGCCTGGGGCTAAAAATAGAGGTGGCCGAAGATTTGGTCGTGCCGGACAATACCCTTTCTATTAACGAAGGAGCCATTGCCGCGTGGCACAATCCTGTTACCACCCGCACCCACCGTTGGAAAACCTCGTGGAGCGGTTATTATTTTGATATTTTAAAACAAATTTGCCACCGCAACCATATCAATATGAATACACCGTGGAAAAAATTACCCAAAGCACAACGCGATTTAATTCTATACGGTGTGGGCGGAGCCAGTTATACGTCCGTCATTTCGGGCGGCGAGCAGGATTTTGAGGGCGTAATTACCAACTTAAAACGCCGCTACCAAGAAAGCGAAAGCGACTTTGTAAAAGAGGAAATATATAACCGCTTTATGCGCGAAATTACTTGCCCCACCTGCAACGGCAAACGCTTAAAGCCCGAGGCCTTATCCGTTCGCATTAACGGCAAAAATATTAATGATATTACGGCTATGCAGGTATCCGCCGCCAAAGTTTTTTTTGAACAGATTGAACTAACGGAGAAGGAAAAAATTATCGCCAAGGACGTATTAAAGGAAATCCGCGCCCGTCTGGATTTTTTAAACAGTGTAGGGCTTTCTTATTTAACGTTAGAGCGCAAAAGCCAAACCTTATCGGGCGGGGAAGCACAGCGTATCCACCTGGCTACGCAAATCGGTTCCGGCTTAACGGGGGTGCTGTATGTATTGGACGAGCCGACTATCGGCTTGCACTCGCGCGACAACGACCGCTTAATTGATACGCTTAAAAACCTGCGCGATTTGGACAACACCCTTATCATTGTGGAGCACGATAAAGACACTATTTTAGCCGCCGATTATGTAGTAGAACTCGGCCCCGCGGCAGGCGAATACGGCGGCAACATTGTGGCGGCAGAGCCGACGGCTGATTTTTTGCGCGATGAAAAGTCGCTCACGGCTTCCTACTTAAACGGACGGCGGATGATTCTCCCGCGCGCGGAACTGCGCAAAGGCAACGGCAAGTATTTGGAAATTTTAGGCGCACAACAGTTCAACCTCAAAAATATTGACGTTAAATTTCCGCTGGGCAAATTCATCTGCGTAACTGGTGTGTCCGGCTCGGGCAAATCCACGCTTATCCACCAAATTTTATACAAAGCCCTTGCCCAAAAATTTTACGGAGCCAAAGACGCCCCCGGCAAACATAAAGCCATTAAGGGGCTGGAAAACATTGATAAAGTTATCATTGTGGACCAAAGCCCTATCGGCAAAACGCCACGCAGTAACCCCGCCACCTATACGGGCGTATTTTCGCATATTCGCGATTTATTCGCCGAAATGCCCGAAGCCAAGCGCCGGGGTTATCAGCCGGGCCGTTTTTCCTTTAACGTAAAGGGCGGACGGTGCGAAAAATGCCAAGGCGACGGCATTTTAAAAATTCAAATGCAATTTTTGCCAGACATTTATGTAAAGTGCGAGGAGTGCAACGGCCAGCGCTTCAACGAGGATACCTTACAAGTAAAATTCAAGGGTAAAAATATTGCCGAAGTATTGGATATGAGTGTATCGCAGGCATTGGAATTTTTTGATGCTATTCCCAAAATCAAACGCTATTTAAAAACCCTCAACGACGTAGGCCTCGGCTACATTAAACTGGGCCAAGCCGCCACTACGCTTTCGGGCGGGGAAGCACAGCGCGTAAAACTGGCGGACGAACTTTCCCGCAAGGGGACCGGAAAAACCCTCTATATTTTGGACGAGCCAACCACCGGCTTGCACTTTGCAGACATTGATAAACTCTTGCACGTGTTGCACGGCCTGGCCGACAAGGGCAATACCGTACTGATTATTGAACACAATTTAGACGTTATCAAAACCGCCGACTGGCTGATTGACCTCGGCCCCGAAGGCGGCGACAAGGGCGGCACGATTGTTTGCGCGGGCACTCCCCGGCAGGTAGCCGGGTGCAAGGAATCTTATACCGGGCGTTATTTAAAGCCGGAATTGGAAGCGGTGGATAAATTTTTGGCAGCGCACCCGGAGCAAAAACTCCACGCCCCCAAAACTGCTGCTCCAAAGGCATCTTCCAAAAAAGCCAAGGGAAGCAAAAAATGAAAAATAAAATCCACAAAACAAACGCCGCCCGCCACTTGGACGAATTAAATATTTCTTATGAACTTATCCCCTACGAGGTGGACGAAGAAAATTTAAGCGCACTGCACGTTGCGCAAACCCTGGGGCAAAACATTGACCAAGTATATAAAACCTTAGTGTTGCGCGGCGACAAAACGGGCTTTTTTGTGTGTGTAATCCCCGGCGGGGCGGAACTGGATATGAAGGCCGCCGCCCGCGCAAGCGGCAACAAATCGTGCGAAATGCTGCACGTCAAAGAACTCGTACCGGTTACAGGCTATATGCGCGGAGGTTGTTCCCCCTTGGGTATGAAGAAACCCTTTCCTACCTTTATCCACGAGGATTGCATTTTGTGGGATTTTATATACGTCAGCGCGGGACTGCGCGGTTTGCAAATTAAAATCAACCCCAATGACCTCTTAAAAGCCGCCCACGCACAAGACGTACCCCTATGTTTATAATTCATTTTCCGGCTTGTTAAATAGCGTTAAACCCCTATACTATACATATATGCTGTTCTGGGAGGTGCCTTATGTACGCCGGAATAGGAAAACGTTTTTTTGCCTTTTTAATTGACGTTCTTTTCTTTGCTGTTTTGTATTGGGTATTGTGGCAAATGATGAAGAGTTATGCCACCGTTTCGCTTGTGTTACTCGTCATCATTTGGCTCTATTATGCGCTCTTGGAAAGTTCCCCCCTTCAAGCCAGCGTAGGCAAAATATTAATGGGCATAAAGGTAGTGGACCGCCGCGGCCGCCGGCTTTCCTTTTGGCAGGCCACGGAGCGCATTGTTTCCAAACTGGTAACCAATGTAACTTTTTATTTCGGATTCTTTGTAGCCGCGTGGGACAAAAAGAAACGCACCTTGCACGACCGAATCAGCCACAGCGCGGTAATTTTAAAATCTGCCGAATTTGACCCGGACGCTATGGAAGAAGAAGACGAGGAAGCCTCCCTTACTTGGATAACACTCGTATCGGTGGCGTTGGCGATTGTGTTTGTGCTTCTCTTGTTGTGGGGAGTTGCCTTGCCGCAATATCAACACACAGAGCGGTATGTGCAACTCACGCGCGTACTGGCAGAAACGGACGAAGCCGCCCGCGCCCAGGTGGCGGCCGCATCCCGCCCGGGGGTGGACCCGCGCGAGTGGCAAGTGTTGCCGGGCGAGTGCCTGAAAATTGGCCCGCAGAAACTTTCCTGCCGCGGCTTTGACCTGGTGTTGGAACGCGGCGGCATACAAGCCAATGCCCGCACCGGGGCTATGGACATCATTTATACGCTTTACTACCCCTTTGGCGGCGGCCCTTTAACCTGCACTCCGCGCACCCCCCAAGGGCAGGAAATTTGTTCCACACTTAAAAAGTAAGGCGGACGCACAACTTTCCTTTGTTATCCCCGAGGGTTTCTGTCGGGAATGACGATTGCTTTTGCTTGTTGTTGCATTTTTAAAAACCCTTGGTGAAAAGGCTCGTGTTTATTCCTTGTCTTTGTTGTCATTCCCGAAAGTTGTAGTCGGGAATCCGTTGTTCGTCGTTGCCGTCATCCTGGAAAGTTGTAGTCCAGGATCTGTTGTTTGCCGTTGCCGTCATTCCCGAAAGTTGTAGTCGGGAATCCGTTGTTCGTCGTGCAAACAACAATAACGACAGATCCCCGACAAAAACACTCGGGGATGACGATTGCCTTTGCTTTTTGCTTTTTTGCTTATCGTCATTCCCGAAAGAGTGGCCGCCCGCAGGGCTCGGGAATCTGTTGTTCGTCGTTGGCGTCATCCTGGAAAGTCGTAGTCCAGGATCTGTTGTTATAAAACAAGGATTAGATTCCCGAACGCTCCGCGCCGGGTCCTGGCGGGCCGCCTACTCCCCTCTGGGATAACACTCTTTCTAATTGTTATCCCGGGCGTGGACCCGGGATCCAGTCTGTTTATTAGAAAAACTCCTTATTTTATTTCTGGATTCCAGGTTCCCGCTTGTATGCGGGCCCTGGAATGACAATACAAAATAAACTTATGTATTTTCCCCCCATTAAAAACCGCCCTTTCCAAACAGAGGAAAGAGCGGTGTTAGGCATTTGCTAAATAATATTAGTTGCCAAGGTCCATAGTCGGTTCGGCACAAGCACCTTTTTTATCGCCCGTGGTACCATCGCTGCAGCATTTATAAGTAGCAGTAGGAGTTTCATCCAAGCCACAGAAATCCATACAAAGTTCCGCACCGTTTTTGTTTTCTGCGTTGCATTGGGTTCCTTCACCATTATAATAGCGTACCAAATTGTACTGATATTGCAAGGTTCCAGGCCCCACGCGTTTGGCTACGGCATTACCCTTGTTTAAGCCAGTATTAGTTTGTTCCAAGGAAACCAAGAAACCATTACCTTTACCACATTTTCCATCCGCCGCCAAAGTCCCTTTGGTGCAATAATTACCAGCAGAAGCACCTTTCGGAGCAACGTCCAAACCGCTGTAATTTTTGGCATAAGCGTTAATCTGCATATATTTGCGTTGTTGCGCCTGCGCAATGTTAGCAAGCAACGTTACGGCTTCCGTCATACGGGAGCGTTCCATTGCTTTGAAGTATTGCGGCATTGCCATTGCGGCTAAAATGCCGATGATAAGGACCACGACCAACAACTCAATGAGCGTGAAACCTTTGTTATTATTCTTAATCATTTTTCTTCTCCTTTTTCACTTTCTCTTGTGTACGGCCCGGTTTGGGCGACTGTAGGAGTTTTTATATAACCCTCCCCGGACCGTAATGGTACTGTATCAAAAAAAAAAAACGAGTCAAGCCTTTTTTGGACCCAGACGGAAAAACTCTTTTATACGGGTCTTTTAGACCCGTTAACAGCCAATCAATAAACGACAGATCCCCGAACCCTGCGGGCCGCCAAAACCCTTCGGGGCTTCCTTTTGATGTCATTCCCGAATGTCGTAGTCGGGAATCCGTTGTTCGCCGGTGCCGTCATCCTGGAAAGTTGTAGTCCAGGATCTGTTGTTATAAAACAAGGATTAGATTTTGGAACTCTCCGCGCCGGGTCCTAGCGGGCTACCAAAACGCACTGGGACAACAAAAGGTTTTCCCCCAAAAAGCCACAGGAAACAGGCTTATCTCCACGCAGATTTTCCAAAGTGCTATAATATATTTAATACCCCTCAAATTTGTATCTAGGAGCCGTAGTATGATTAAACAAGGCAAATGTTATTTTACGTCCGAATCCGTTTCCAAAGGACATCCGGACAAGGTCTGCGACCAAATTTCTGATGCGATTTTAGATGAAATTTTAAAGAAAGACAAAACTGCCCGCGTCGCGTGCGAAACATATATTACGAGGGGACTTGTGATTGTAGGCGGCGAAATTACCACCCGCACTTGGGTAGATGTGGAACAAATTGCGCGCGACGTAATAAAAAATATCGGTTACGACGACGCCAAATACGGTTTTAACTACAAAACCTGCGCCGTAATTAACGTCATCGGCAAGCAATCGCCCGACATCAGCCAAGGGGTTGACGTAGGCGGTGCAGGAGACCAGGGCTTAATGGTGGGTTATGCCGTGGACGAAACAATGGAATATATGCCATTGTCTTTGGTGCTTTCGCACGAAATCTTAAAGAATTTGGAAAAAGCACGCCGAACGAAAATGCTCCCCTATTTAGGCCCGGATGCAAAAAGCCAGGTAACGGTGGAATATGTGGACGGCAAGCCCGTGCGCGTGGATACAGTAGTGGTTTCCACCCAACATACCGAAGATATTTTGGATAGAACAGGCAGTAAAATTACCGAAAAATCTAAAAAAGAAATTGAAGCCGCGGCCATTATTCCGGCTGTTAAAAAATGGATTGATAAAGATACTAAAATCTATATCAACCCGACAGGAAAATTTGTTATCGGCGGCCCGCAGTCCGACACCGGGCTTACCGGGCGCAAAATTATCGTGGATACCTACGGCGGCCGCTGTCCGCACGGAGGAGGAGCCTTCTCCGGCAAGGACCCGACCAAGGTGGACCGCTCCGCGGCATATATGGCGCGCTACATTGCCAAAAATATTGTAGCCGCTAAACTTGCCAAAGAATGCACGGTACAAATCGCGTATGCTATCGGACGCGACGAACCCGTCGGCTTTTATGTAGATACGGACGGCACAGGCGTTCTGCCCGACGAAAAACTGGCGCAAATTGCGCGCAAGATTTTCCCGATGACCCCGCGCGGCATTATTGAATATTTCAAACTGCGCAATCCTATTTACCTGCAAACGGCATCTTTCGGACACTTTGGCCGCAAAGAATTTCCGTGGGAAAAGACGGATAAAGTAAGTGCCCTTCAAAAAGCGGCAAACTAATTTAAAGCCCCGTGCAAACGGGGCTGTTTTATCAGGAGGAATTTTTACAATGTTAAAATCTCGGGTACAAGAAGCCACCGCTCTCCACAAGCGCGGCTATAATTGCGCACAAGCGGTGGCTTGCACTTATTGCGGCCTGCTAAATATGAGCGAGGCTGATGCTCTGCGCGCAATGGAAGCCTTTGGCGCCGGAATTGCGGCCAGCGGGGCCACCTGCGGAGCCGTGTGCGGGCTCTTAATGCTGGCCGGACTAAAAAACAGCAACGGAAACCCGAACGACCGTTCGGGCCGCGGAAGCACCATAAAACTAGGCCAACAACTTATGACCCGCTTTAAGGAGTGGAACGGCTCAACCGTCTGCCGCGAATTAAAAGGAATAGAAACGGGCAAGGTCTTGCGCAGTTGCCAAGGGTGTATTGCCGATGCAGCCAGACTGGCCGAAGAAATACTTTTTGACGGGATTTTTGAACCATATGCCCCGCGCACGGAGGAAGAATAAATGAAAAAAGTTTGTATGATTTTAACAGACGGATTTGAAGAAATAGAAGCAGTAGGCACTTATGCTATTTTGCGCCGGGGCGGGCTGAGTGTGGATATTTATTCCTTGCTTGACCAAGATGCCACCGGACGCTTTGGCCTTACCTGTACAAAATTGAATCTGTTTTCCCAACTAAATGCGGCTGACTATGCGGCCCTGGTTATTCCCGGCGGGCCGGAATATAAAACCTTGGAAGCAAGCCCCGCCGTACAGGATCTGATTAAAACTTTTATAGAAGCAGGCAAAGTAGTAGCCGCCATTTGTGCAGGCCCCACCTTACTGGGCCACGCAGGATATTTAAAAGGTAAAAATTATACTTGCTTTACCTCTATGAACGAGGACTTCGGCGGTATTTATCACGACGATTATGCCGTAACGGACGGAAATATTGTTACGGGCAAGAGCGCGGCCGCCACGATAGACTTTGCCTTTGCGGTGCTAGAAGCCGTCGCCGGGCAAGAAACCGCCAACAAAACCAAAAAGGAAATTTACTACAAGTAAATTATAACTTGCCAGAGAAAAACCCCGCTTAAAAGCGGGGTTTTTTATATATACCCAAAAAGGCTACTTGCAACTAAAAACGAAGCGATAGAGAGGCTTCCGCGCCTAAACCGTAATAGGCATAGTTGGCGGCTAAACTTAAATCCAAGTACGACGGCAATTTAAAGTTAAAACCCGCCGTAGCGCGCGCCGTGGCGGCGTGTTCGTGCGTGCCAATAAGTTCGGGGGCCAGCATAGCCTGGTTAATATTAAGCGTGGTATAATCTACCCCGCCGCCCACATACGGCACAAAATATTTAAACTTCATAGACAGCACTAAACTGGCATTATAATGCGCGGCAGAAAAATCACGCGCGCTCGCGCTATGGGCCGCCACCACCAACATAGGTTGAAAGGAGCCTAACATTTCGTTCGGGCGGGTAATTCCCCAGCGCAGACCGCCGCCGGCAATCGTCAAACCTTGGTAACTGCTCGCGCGGATAAACCCGTCAATACGAAACGGCATCCCGATATCTGCCTGCAACCACGGGTATTCCACCGCTCCCACTTCGTCGCGGTCGCCCAAGGCGGTATGCTGTTGGGTGGCACGATCCTCACCGTTACCTTTACTCATTTTAAAAACCATACTGGCACGGGGGCCGATTTGAAATCCCCCCCATCCCAAAATACGGCCCGTAGTATAAGTGCCCGAGCCGATAATGCCGCCCAAGTCCTTCGTAAAAGCACGGACGTTTTGCTGGGTTACGTTCGCGCCGAAATCGTCCCAAATATTGCGGGCAAACGCGCCCGGAGCGCACAGAAACAACGCCGTCAAAACCAAAACCAGTTGCTTTACTTTCATTTGTAACCTCTATATAAAAATTAAAATCGTTATTTGATAAGCGCCACTTCGTCGCCGGCTATTACCCGCCCGGCAAGTGTGCCGCCCGCCAGTTCCAACGTATAACGCGAGCCGCGCACAAAGCGGCTAAAACGCCACGGCTTCATTTGCTCCGCCACATACAACACGCGACCGTTTTTATCAAAAAATACGGCATCTATCGCAAAGCGCATAAAGCAAGTGTGTATCTGCGGACAAGGGTCCAGCAAAAGCCCTTTTCCTAACGCAAGCCCGCGCCGGAACATCAAACCTTTTAAGCGGGTCCAATACGAATTTGCCATTTCTATTTCTTGCGCCAGCGTTTCGCCGGTGCGTTTTAATACGCACTTCATTTTTCTTCCTGTGCGCGGGCCGATAACAACTGTTCGGTACGCGCTCGTAATGTTTTATCCAAAAATACAAAATGCTCCGGCGCAACTACGCCAAAACCTTCCTTATTTTGAAATATTAAAAAAGTAACCAGCCATTTTTCATCGTAAGCCACCTCGGCAATCCACATACCGGGGCGAGTTTTGGCCGGGCGGAACCCGTGTATGGAAATTTCGCCTTTATCTGCCGTTTGTCGGCAAGAGGCCGGACACTTTTTTAACATCTCAAACGTATCTTTGGTAAGCACGCGGATATTGGCATATTTTCCGCGGGCAAGCGGCAGAACCGGTTTACCCTCTTGGCTAAGCGTAATATCTGCCACCTTAAACAAAGAACCGTACTGCAAGGTAAAAGCGCATAGCCCCGACGAGGCCCACAAACACAGCCCCAACAGGACTATGCGCTTATAAAACATTAGGCCGCCACGCGTTCAACGTAGTTGCCGGTGCGGGTATCCACCAACACGGTATCGCCTTCGTTGATGAAAAGCGGCACTTTGATTACAGCGCCGGTTTCCAAGGTGGCTTCCTTGGTGGTGTTAGCGACGGTGTCGCCCTTTACACCCGGAACGGTGGAAGCAATTTTAAGCGGTACTTTAATCGGAAGTTCCACATTAAAAAGTTGGTTGTTAATATAAATGCCGATAGCATCCATATTATCTTTTAAATATTTGCTCAAATCGCCCAATTTTTTAAGGGGCACTTCAATTTGGTCGTAGGTTTCCGCGTTCATAAAGGTAGCCATATCGCCATTGGTGTACAAATATTGGAAGGGGCGTTTTTCAACTTCCACTTCTTTGAATTTGTCTTCGGGGCGGTAGGCCGTTTCAATTACGGACCCGGTGTGAATATTGCGCAATTTCACACGAACGACGGCGCGGGCCTGGCTTTTGCGGTGGTGCTGAAATTCAATAATTTCTACCAACTGACCGTTTTCGTCTTCAAAAATAAGACCTTCACGAAATTCTGTAGTGCTAAGCATTTTTATTACCTCTTTTCGGGCCAAAGCCCAAGAATCTATTTGTGCGTCAATTTTTTGGAACCGTCTTTGGTAAGCAGATAACTGTCTTCCAAGCGGATACCCCAGCGCCCGTCAAAATAAATGCCGGGCTCCACGGTTACTACAAAGTTTTCCTCCAACTCATCCGGCGCGCCGGAGCGCAAAATCGGACGGTCGTGCACCACCAGGCCAATCGCGTGGCCCGTAGTGTGGAAAAATTCCTTTCCATACCCGGCGGCTTCTATTACGCTGCGGGCGGCGCGGTCAATATCTCCCGCGGCCACCCCGGGGCGCAAGGCTTTTACACCTGCCGTACGGGCTTTGTCCACAATGTTCCAAATCTTTTTGTATTCGGCCGGCTCTTTCTTGCCGTGCCACCAACTGCGCGTCATATCCGAGCAGTACCCTTCGTAAAAACAGCCGAAGTCCATTAACACGGGTTCCTCCGCCTTCAACTTGCGCGTTTTACTGGCGGTATGGTGGGCATCAGCCGTATTGTCGCCAAAGCACACAATGTTAAAGGGAACAGAATCCGCCCCGCGGCTAATCATCGCCACCGCCATTAAAATCCGCACCTCATCTTCGGTCATACCGGTTTTAATCTGCGGAAAAACTTCGTCAAATGCTTGGGCGGCTATTTTGCAGGCTTTCTTTATGCGGGCGACTTCGTCATCATACTTTTTAAGGCGCATTTCGCCAACCAGCCCCTCGGCACGGCAAAGGCCGTTGTCCAAAAGTTTCTGCCCAGTCGCCAAGTCCACCAAGGCCGGATCAAAGGCTACGGTATTTAACCCGCGCTTTTTGATTTCGGCTAATGCTCCGTCCAGCATTCCGCCAAAAGGAACGATAACCGTTTTTAAAAATTTGGCAGCGGGAACCATTTTGCTGGCAATTAACTGTTTGGTTACGCACCAAGCCTTGGAGGGTGTAACCAAAAAGACGGCTTCCCCGGCGGAAAGTTCAATGCTGGACAAATAGCGTTGCTCCAACGGGTCAGCGGTTAAATAACCGTCCAATCCCGCCTGTTTGAGCACGCGGCGGAAATCGCGCATCCGCTCTTGGGAAAAATCTTTGGCTGCCATATTATTTCTTCGTTAAAATTTCAGCGCCGGTTTTGGTTACTGCCACGGTGTCTTCCAAGCGCACACCATATTTGCCCGGCAAATAAATGCCCGGTTCCACGGTTACAATATTTCCTTCTTTTAAAATAGCGTCGGAGTGTTGCGCGTTGTACGGTTCCTCGTGGATTTCCAACCCCACGCCGTGCCCCGTGCCGTGCGTAAAATACGGGCCGTATCCGGCCTCTTCAATTACCGCGCGGGAGGCTCCGTCCACAGCCTTGCACGCTATGCCGATGCCTACTTTTTGGATACCCGTTTTGCGGGCGGTATCGGTAATTTCCCAAATCTTCTTGTATTCGGCCGGCTCATTGTTGCCGTGCCACCAACTGCGCGTCATATCCGAGCAATAGCCCTTATACAAACAACCGAAATCAACCAAAACCGCATCTTCTTCTTTGAGTTTTGTATCGCCGGTTTCGTGGTGCGGGTTGGCGGAGTTTGCGCCAAAGGCCACAATCGTATTAAACGAAGTGGAGGTAGCACCGTGTTCACGCATAAATTTTTCCATTTCCGCAGCCACTTCGCACTCGGTCATACCCGTTTTTACGCGCGGCAAAATGTATTCATACGCCAAGTAAGAAATACGGTTGGATTCGCGCATTACTTTCAACTCTGCTTCGTCCTTGGTTTTGCGCAGTTCGGTAATAAAACTGGGTTGTTGCACCAAACCGTTTTTTAACATTAATTCACCGTTTAAAAACGATTCTTTTTCGGCATCAAAACCTACATTTTTAAGCCCTAATTCTTTTACTTTCGCAACCGTAGCAGCCACACGGTGTTCCCCACCGATTACTTCCATATACGGGGCAAACTTGCTAAACGGATCCACATACAATTCGCGCGTAAAACACACAATGCCTTTTGGATGAATTAAAAAAACAGATTCATTTGGGTAAAAGAAGAAATTGCTCAAATAAAATTGGTCTAAATTGTTGGTAACAACCAGGCCGTCTAAGTTGTTTTCTTGCATTAATTTTTTAAGTGCGGAAAAGCGGTCCGCCGTTACAATACTTTCAGCCATTATACATCCCTCCAAAACCTCTATACAGATATCATAACAATTTTACAGCGCGTTCACAATTATTAGTTTTCGCGCGCGTAGGAGAATATTGCGGTAAAACCGCGCCAGAATATAATATAATAATGGAAGTATGCCACAATATGCGTTTTTAAAAAAATTTCTGCTGGGCGCACTTTTAGCGTGCGTTCCGTTTGCGTTGCAGGCGGAGGTGTTTACGTCTAAGGACGGTGCGTTTACACTGGATATGCCTGCGGGTTGGAAACAGGTGCAAAATACGCCCGCCGCCACGGTTCTTTCCTTGCAAAAAGGCTCTTCCCGTTTGGATATTAAAAGCGTTCCCTGCACCACAGAAACCTGCATTGAACAAAAAATAAACGCGGATTTGGCTGATGTAAAAAGCAAAAAAATGAAAGTAGTGGAAAATTCCTACACCGGGGAAGAAATTAAACGCATTGAATTTTCCACCGGCGACCCGTTTTTTTACATCAGTTTTTTTACACCCAAAAATGATTTTAGCGCAGGCTATTTTTTGATTGACTCCAAGGCCTATTCCATTTTAGCCAAGGAACTTACTTATGCGGAAACGGACCTGGTGTTTTCGTTTATTTCCCCTGTTGAAAAGTCTGTGGCAAAGCCCTTGGAAATAGATATAAAGGACCCCCGCGCCTACGACATTACGGCATTACCCGCCGTACACGAGGAAACATTAGAAAAAACTTTCGTCGCCCCGGTGGAGGAAACGGCCCCGCAAGAGCCTGCCCCCGTTAAGGCCAAAAAGCCGGCTGTCTCTTTCACTGCCAAACTCAAAAAGGTATTAATCTCTTTAAAAGGCAAAACGCTGTTATCTAAAAATATGCCGCCGTATGTGCGCCAGTTGGGCCGCGGGTTTGACATATTAGCGGTATTGGGAGTTTTATTTATTTTCCTTCTTATAGGCAGCGGCTGCGTACGTCCGTTTCTGCGTAAAGGGGTCCATTTGCCCCCCGCCAACCCCAACTCACTTTACCCCATTTGGTTCAAACGCTTGTATGGTACGCCTTCGCTCATTTTCCGCGCAAAAGACAACCAAGGCAACACGCTTATTTCGCTGTCCTCGCGGTGGGATAGTTTATTTTTATTCTCCGGGCTGGCCTTAATTGTGCTATCCTTTGCGGTGCTGGCCGCGGCCGGGCTGTGCGAACAAACGAATTTGCTCCCTGTTTCCAACTTTGTGTATAACACAGTTTACTCGGCCTGCTCACTCGTTATTCCGTTGGGCGGAATTGTGTTTTTTTGCGGGTTGGTATGGTCCCAGTTGGTCCTGCGCGAAATTACACTTTTTGACCGCAAGGGCCAAAAAGCCGCCATTATTTTGCAAAAAGGTTTCGGGCTGAAAAACGAGCGGTACGAGATTTATTTTGCCCGCTCCAAAGATGTACTGGTCGTTACCCGCAAGCGCTTTTCTTTCCGCCGGGATTGGCGGTTGTTTACGCGCGAAGGGGCGGCATTGGCACACTTGGCGGAGCCTAGCGCACTTAGAGCCATTTTACGCAAACTGTTCGGGCATTTGTGGGGCGTCTTGCGTGCAGATTATGTGATAAACGGCGCGATGGATGCGCAAGGTTCCCTGCAAAATACACACGCCCCGTTTGACAGTTTTGTTTGCAATATAGATAAACCGCAAGCCATTAACGCGCGTGATTTATTAGCGGTTTCCCTGCTGATAAACATCCGCGACCGCGATAAATGGTATCCGTGGTTTAACTGATTTTAGTAACGTAAAAAACCCCGCTTACTGCGGGGTTTTTTAGAAATTTCCCATACCTGTTCATAAACCATAAACGGCCCTTTTTATTACCGTCCTCCTCCGCCACCGCCACCACAACCGCCGCCGGAAAATCCGCCTCCGCCAGAGCCGCTGCCGGACGAAGCCATAGCCCCGCCCAGAGAGCACGACAACGCCCCCAACCCGCCCACATTGTGCAGATACAGTCCACGCGAGCGGACGGTCTTTTCAACCATTTCGGCAGATAAGGTGCGTTCAAAATAGGAAATCCATTTCTTTTCCACGCCCAGTGCATAGGCATAGGGTAAATAATCGCAAAATATTTTTTCCGCATCAGTCGGATTGGAGGCGGCCACTCTTCCCCCTTCACCGATTTTTAGATATTCTTTAAAGCCCTCTATTTGGTCCATTTTTTGCCGCCCCACACGCGTATAGGCTTTAATCCACCAAGCAAAAAAAGAGCCCGAAACACCCACAACCACCACACCTACAAGCACAGGGAAAGCCTCCATTTCCCGCAAAGCAGAAAAAAACATAGGCGCAACAAACAAGACAAAAATACCGGCATAAAGCATCATAAACCAGTTTTTTAAAGCAGACAGCGGCACCCATATAGCCAACATCATAAAAAACGAAATCGGAAGCAGCAAATCCATCCCGCCCAGGTCAAGCAACAGGTACGCAAAATATCCCAAAACCAGATAAGTAGGTATCGTCCACAGCAGATTTTCGGAAAAATACTGCGCCTTTACCGCTTTTAATTTTTCTTGCAGTTCTTTTCCCGCTTTTACAAAGGTTCTCTGAAAGTCCTGGCTGATGGGCACAGATTTTTGTTTGCCGGGGAACAATGTGTTGAAAACAGCCGTTTCTTCTTCTGCCAAAACAGGCATTTCTTCCTGCGAAAATACCAAACGTTTCAGTGTATATTCACGCGCAAAAAAGTCCTTTTTTTCCTGTATTTTTATTACACCTTTCACCGCCAAACTAACCAGTACCACCGGGAACAAATTGTCCATTTTCCCATAGCGGTACACATACCCCACCTGCGCCGGGGAAAGTCCTTCGGGCGGCTCAAACTGCCGCAGCACGCGCGCCTGCGGGTCTCTGCCTACGCGGTTCCACGCCCATAAATAATATACCCAAAGCAAAACCAACAGCAAGCCCACTGCGCCCCAGCCATACGGATCCAGTAAAACATCCTTCCACGTTTTGACGGGAGGCATAATGAGCCCTTTGGCAAACGGCACCGCCACGGTAAAACCATTATAAGGCTGCAAAGGGCGGGTCGTCCAAAAGGAAAGGTTTTCAAAGTTCCTCGTTGCCTCATTTTCCCGGCTGCCATAAGCACCCGTATATAGGGAAATGCGGCTTTTGTCCACCTGTGCGCCTGGGGGTAAGTGGAGCGAAAACGTCGCCGTTTCTATGGGAAAGTTCCACCCGTTCCCGGTTACGTTCCAATAAAATTCGTCATACCCGTCAAAAAAGCGAATCACATTCGCCATAGAATAAACCAAGCGGTAGGTATGCGGGCCGGGCGCAATATAATTATCATCACCAAAATTTATGCGCAGGTTTTTATCCGCGCGCTCGGTAAAATACGGGTGCGGTACTCCGTCCATTGTCAAAGATTCTATTTGTACGGGATTTTTGCGTGAAGAAGGCAACTCGCGGTAGATGCCGCGGCGGATTTGGCGGTGTTCCGCCACGACGGAAATTTCTTCCTCTATCCGCACGGTGGCATTGGTATTTACCCAAGCCGTAGAGTTAAAGCGCGTAATCCGCTCATCCGCCCAAGCGTTCACGCTAAATAAAAATACAGCAAACAAAAGGATTATTTTATTCTTCATTTTTTTATTGTAGCAATTTTTCAACCCTGCGCAGACGGGCTAATTTTGATATCCTATATTAAGATATGAAATATTTTTACTTACTCATTTTTCTCTTTTTCCCGCTTTTCTCCGGCGCGCAAAATTTGCAAACTTATGTGCAGGCACGATTGCAACACCCTGTTTTGAACGGGGCTTGGTGGGGTGGTTACGCCGCCTATGACAATGCGGAAATTTTTTCCGTTCAGGCAGATGCCCGCTTTACGCCTGCCTCTACCTTAAAACTTTTAACTACCGCCGCCGCCTTGGAAATACTGGGGCCGCACCACCGCTTTCAAACAAGATTATATGCACAACATAGGCCTGATGAGCGCGGGATATTGGACGGAAACCTGTATCTGCAAGGCGGCGCCGACCCTACCCTAGGCTCCACCCGCGTAACCGGCGGAGAAACGTGGCAAGATGTGGCCGCCCGTTGGGCGCGCGCCGTCAAACGGGCAGGTATCACGCGTGTGGAAGGCGGTATTATCGCTGACGAATCCGCCTTTGAAGGGCCGTCTATTCCCAACAAAGTCAACTGGGAAAATATCGGCAATTATTATGCCGCACCCGCCAGTCCGCTGTGCTTTAACGACAATTCTTTTGAAATTCACTTTAAACCACAGCCCCGCGCGGATAAACCCGCCGAAGTGCAAAAAACGGTTCCGCAAGTGCCGGGCCTCACCCTAAAAAGTTTTGTAACTACCGACGGCAAAACCAAAAAAGACAATGCCTATGCTTACGGCGCCCCCAACCAGTACGAAATGGAACTCTACGGCACAATTCCCACTAATTTTATGGGATTTTCCATTAAAGCGGCCTTACCCAATCCGGCGCAGTTTGCGGCCGAAGCCTTACACAATGCCTTGCGCGCCGAAGGTATAGCCGTTGGCGGACGTCCGTCTGCCACGCAAACCGCCCCCGATTATACCCAAATGCAACTGCTGGACACCTACGAATCGCCCGAATTGAAAGACATTGTGGTTATTGTAAACAAGCGGAGTTTTAACCTGTATGCCGAAATGCTTTTGCGAAATTTAGCCTTACACGCCGGGAAAAAAGGCAGCGTGCAAAACGGATTAAACGAACTGTATGCGTTTCTCAAAAAGAATCATTTAGCAGACGAAAAAACAGCCGTTTTATATGACGGGAGCGGCCTGTCGCGCGATAATATGCTCACGCCGAAAACGCTGGTAAACACGCTTTTATTTATGGCAAAAAGCCCCAATTTTCCCTATTATTATAATTCATTAGCCACGCCGGACGACCGCGGGGATTTGCTTCTTTTGCGCCGTTTTTTAAAACCGAAAAAAAAGGTGCAGGAAGTGCGCGTAAAAGGCGGCACGATTGACGGAGTAAAAGCCTTGGCGGGTTATACGCACGATAAAGACGGCCGTATCATTGCTTTTGCATTAATGGCCAACAATTTGGCCTCCAAGGACGAAGCCCTTTTTCGTATTCACGAGGATATTATTAAACGCCTGCTATCATTACCCGAGGGGAATTAAGACTGGGAATAAAACCAAAAATGCCCTGCGTAATCTGTAAGGCGGTTTGAGTAGCCCATTTTTTTACAATAATCGTTAGTATTATTACCGTCCGTACGCTGAACGCAATATAAGGCACCTGGAATAATATTTCTATAAGAGGGCCCCGCATATTTTAAAAAGCCGGAACCGGGCGCATATTTTTGTGCCACCACAGCCACCAACAAGGTGCTTCCATCCCGGCTCACGCTTGAAGCCAAAACAAACCGGCCATCCGAACGGGAGGAAACCTCGGTAAACTGTTTAAAAATACCGCATAAACCGGGACAAGCGTTCTCTGTCCACGGAAGAGCGATATCCAAATCTTCTAAATTCCTAGCATATGTACCATTCGCCAAATAATAGGACTCTTGGGCCTGATAAATACCATCCAAAAGAGGTAGAGTCGCCGCGATACGGGATTTTTCTACGGCCCGCTCGTACTGTGGCATAGCCACCGCCGCCAAAATACCGATAATAAGGACAACGACTAATAGTTCAATAAGGGTAAAGCCACGGCTCACAACCCAAGATGTAGATCCTGAAACAAGTTCAGGATGACCTCCTTTTTTCATAAAGTCGTCATTCCCAAGGGTGAGGCGACCCGCAGGGCTCGGGAATCTGTCATTTCCCTTTTTTAGTAACAACAGATCCCCGACAGAAACCTTCGGGGATGACGGCAACAAATGCCAAATTTTGTTAAACCCTTTCATTTTTTCTCCTTGTTAAGACCTTTATATTTGAGCAAAACGGCCTTTTATACGCATTTTTATACGGCAGACACATCCGGGTATATTCAGCCCTTATTGTCAAAAT
>NZ_DBMCTG010000010.1:0-62111 GCF_056976295.1 Candidatus Avelusimicrobium sp. | reverse complement strand
TTCGTTTTTTTTTTTTGTTAAAATTTTGATAAATTGCGGTGGTCGTACCCGGATGTATCCGCCGTATAAAAACGCGTATAAAAGGCCGTTTTGCTTAAATATAAAGGCCTTAAAAAGGAGGAAAAGTGAAAGATTTTATGAATACTTTATTCTTGTCGTCATCCTGGAAAGTCGTAGTCCAGGATCTGTTGTTTTGTAAGAGGGCGACAACAACTAACGGCAGATTCCCGACTAAAACACTCGGGAATGACGCCACTAGCACAAGTGGTCGCACGGCAAGTGCAGGCTTTACCCTTATTGAACTATTAGTCGTCGTTCTCATTATTGGTATTTTGGCGGCGGTGGCGCTACCTCAATATCAAAAAGTAGTTTTAAAAAGCAAAGCAATGGAAGATTACCTCATCTTACGCAAAATAGAAGAGGGACAAAAAGAATATTATCTGGCCAATGGCTTCTTCGCAAAAGATATTGATGATTTGATAATTACTATTCCAAAGAAAAAAGTTGGAAATCAGGTTCAGTGGTTTTGTTCAGAATTGGGGTGCGGAAACAGGGGAGAGAATGGAAATCCCGTCCACTTTGGAATGAACTGGAACGGACAGAGTGGCCTTTCTTATCTCCTTTTGTGTCACGTGCCTAATAGCGATCCGCGAAAGGAAATTGGTAAAAAAATCTGCCAAGATTTGGGTGGGGTATATTGGGATGATTGGCAAAGTAAGGCCCGCTATGTATTGCCTAATCGTTAAATAATCTTTTTTAAGATAACCTTACACATATTTGCATTTCTTGTCCCAAAGTGTTATAATAACATTGCGGGGTAGAGAAGCCTGGTATCTCGCAAGGCCCATAACCTTGAGATCACTGGTTCAAATCCAGTCCCCGCAATGTTTTTTATGATTACCGCCCTTTCCGGGCGGTTTTTTTATGCTCATTTTTTATGTACAATAGAAAAGAATTGCATATAGGGTTTATGTTAGGAGGAAAAAATGAACGTATTTATTTTTATTGGCGGAAATAAGCATTTTACCGCCACCCGCCTGGGGGTAAAATTAGGGGAAGAATTACAGCAAAAAGGGTTTAAGGTTTCGTTAGCCTGCGTAAAGGGGAAGTTGAAAACCAGTACGGGTTTGCCCGTTTATGAATATGCCGCATCAGCCAAGCCAAAAACCTTGGCAAACACGCTTAAAAAAGAACACGCCGATTTTGTTATTTCTTTTATGAATTTGTCCGGCTGTGCGGCGGCGCAAGAAGCGGGGCTGCCGTTTGCTTATGCCGAAAACGAGAGTTTTAAAGAGGATAAGCCGTCCAAAGACAAAAAGAGTTTGCTCAAAAAAGCCAAACAGGTTTTTGTTATTAAAACCTCGGATAAGCCTCTTAATAAAAAAACTTATTCCGGCCTGAAAGTGTGCGAAGTTACCAATCCTGCCGTATGGGTGGAACATTATAATTATAACAAGCCCGCCTGTTTTAAAAAGGAAAATAACATTGTGGCTGTGGGCAAATTGGTGAAGGAAAGCGGTTTTGATAACTTACTGAAAACTTGGGCGCGCTTGGCTCCGGCGCATACCACCTGGCACTTAACGATTGTGGGCGACGGTACAGGAAAGACGGCCTTACAAAAATTTATTACCAAAAACCATTTGCAGGCCAGTACCGAAATTGTGCCCGCGCAAACGGATGTGTATAGCCTGTTGCGCAACGCAGATATTTTTGCCTACCCGGCCTTGAATCCGGCGGAAGCCGATATCTTGCTAGACGCTATGGCGAGTAAACTTCCGTGCGTGGCGTGCGAGTCAGCCCCTGTTACAGCGTTGGTGTCCAACGGTATTAACGGCCTTATCGTCAACGTGGGCGAGGAAGAGCCGTTTACGATTGCTCTGGATGAGTTAATGGTAAATTGGGGCAAGCGTGTAGGCCTGGCCGTGGAAGCCAGCAAACTAAAAGACAAATATCCGTTTGAAGATTTTGTCTGTGCGTTTGCGCAGTTGCTTTATTAATTTGTGCCCGGCGGTTTTAAGGCCGGGCTTTTTATAAGGAGTTTATCTTGCGGATTACTTGTGTGATAGGAACCTTGGGCGGCGGTGGAGCAGAGCGCGTAATGACGTATTTGTGCGCGGGGCTTGCCTCGCGGGGTCATCAGGTAACGCTGCTGACATTGGATGATGCCGTGCCGGATTTTTACCAAACTCCTGCTTCTGTGCTGCGCGTGCGGGAGCATTTGGGCGCATTTAAAGAGTCCGGATTTTGGGGCAGTTTTCCCCGCTTGTGGCGTTTAATGCGCGCGGTGGCCGATACGCGCCCGGATGTGGTCATTAGTTTTATGACAATTAGCGTGTTAGCCGCCTGTTGGCTCTTACGCGTTCCGTATATTTATGCAGACCATTTGGACGTGCGGCACTTGGAATATTCGCGTAAGTGGCAGATTTTGCGTAATTTTTTATTAGCGCGCGCCAGCCGTGTAACCATATTATCAGAGCGGGACCGCAAGTTTTTGGCAATGTATTTTCCCAAATGGCGCGCTAGCGTGGTTTATAATCCCGCAATGCCCGCAGATATGCAAAAATATCCGCGACCCGCGTTTTTAGAGCCCGATAAAAAATATGTGCTTGCTGTGGGCCGCTTGGTTAAACAAAAAGGGTTTGACCGCTTGTTGCAGGCTTGGCGGCGCATATGCGATGATTTTCCGAACTGGCGTTTGTGCTTAATTGGCGGCGGCCCGGACGAAGCGGAATTAAAGGGGCTGGCTGATACGCTTGATGTACAGGCCGGTGTGCAATTTGTTCCGCCCATAAAAGGCTTGGCGTCCGTTTACCAACACGCGGACTTATATGCAATGTCTTCCCGCGCAGAAGGGTTTCCAATGGTATTATTGGAAGCAATGGCGGCGGGGCTGCCGGCGGTCAGTTTTTCCTGCACCGGACCGGATGTGATTATCCGTAACGGCACAGACGGCTTTTTGGTCAAGCAAAACCATACCGACCAACTGGCTGCTAAACTTGCCGAACTGATGGCGGATGAAGAAATGCGGGCCGCCTTCGGGGCGCAGGCAAAGTTGGTAACGGAGCGTTTTTCGCTTGCGAACTATTTGGATGCCTACGAAAAATTATGTAAGGAAGCCGTAAAATGAATTTTGAAGAGCCGCATATTAAAATCGGTTTGTTGGACGTAAAACAGATGCTTAATTTACGCGGAAGGGATAGCCGCGTAGTTCGCTGGGCGATGAAATGGAGCCGGGTCAAAAAAAATTGGCTCGCTAAATACCGCCCCGGCGGACGCACGGTTCAACCGGGCGATAAGTTGCACGTACTGTTTTGGTTAGCCGGAGGCCTGGGCGACGGGGCTTGTGCGCGGCGGTTGGTGCTGGCCTACCGGGAGCAAATGCCCCACGCGGAATTTTTTATTTATGCCCAACTGCCGGATGTAGCCCAAACGCTGTTCGGGGCCGACAAAAAAACGACTATTTTGACAGATGGTAACATCCGTTGGGCGGATTATGATTTATCCGTTCAGGTGTGTTTGACGGCCAAATTCTGGTACGCAGATGCGGCGCGTATCGGTCGCTTGGCTCCCACTTTCCTCCCGGCATTTGAGCGCGCGCAGGAAGCCCAAAAAAATTTAGGAGAACTGCTTGAAGACCCATTTTTGACGGAAGCCGCTCTGGGCCGTTGGCTATATGCCTCGGGCGGGCGGCGGTTTGATTTGCTCTCCTATACGGGCGGGCTTGCCTTGCCGCACGAAGAAACGCGCCGGTTAAAAACGGAAACTAAAATTTTGGAAAAATACGGTTTGTCCGGTGTGTCCTATGTTACGTTTCACGACGGCACCAGTTCTGCGCAAACGGTGGGGAACAACCGCCCCACGCGTGCTTGGCCGGCGGTGCGCTGGTGCGAATTTTTCCGCTTGTTTAAGCGTGCATTTCCCCAAATTAAACTCGTGCAACTGGGAGGAAAAAACAGCCCGGTGTACGAAGAAGCCGATTTTAACCTGGTGGGTAAAACAACACTTTTGGATGTCCCGTCCATCTTGCAAGGAGCCAAAGCGCATATTGATACGGAGAGCGGACTTGTGCAACTGGCCCAGTATTTAGACGTAAAAAGTGTCGTGATTTTTGGTCCGACGAACCGGGAATTTTTCGGCTATGCTAAAAATATTAATTTGGCCTCCGGACCGTGTGGCGGCTGTATGTGGAGTACGCCCGATTGGATGTTTGCTTGCCCGCTGGGGCATAAGGCGGCCCCTTGTACCGAAGCCGTGCGCGCACAAGAGGTACTAAAAGCGCTTAAAAAATTGTTGGCCAACTAAAAGCGGTTTTTAAATTGTCGTGTAAATATATCCCAATCGCCGCTTTTGCGGACCAAAAACCAAAGCGTTCCTAAAAAGATAAGCCCGCCGAAAAGAAGCGTAAAAAAAGTATTGGTGCGCGGCCCGAAAAGCGCATATAAGGCCGAGGGAAAAAGGGCCAAAATATTGACGGCTGTCAAGCGCGCCGCCGCACGCAGGGAATAGATATACTCTACTTGCGGAAAATGCTTTTTAAAGAGTAAATAATTAATAAATAAACTTACCGTACAGCACCCCGCTTGCGTGTAAGGATACGCATACGCCCCAAATATCTGCATCGTAACCGGAATCAACACAATAAATAAAATAATTCCCGTGAGGGCATAGGGCAGACTTTCCTTTACCTTTCTTCCCGCCGCCACCACATTGTTTTGCATTAAAATCGGCCCCATAAACCACATCATTGCCATTAACGGGCGCAGAAAGTTGGCGGCGCTGTGGGCGTCTTGCGGCATGAAATTTCCGCGCTCAAAGAAAAGAGAAATAATCTCCGGCGCGTAAAAGCAGGTAAATACCGCTAGCGGCGTAAGCAAAAAAAGCACAAAGTGCTGGGTCATTAGAAAATCCCGGTTTAGTTGGGTCCAATTTTTTTGTGCGGCACTTTCAGTCAGTTGGATTTTGGAAACATTGGTAACGCGGAGCGTAAAAATTTCGGTTGGAGAATCTGCCAGTTGGCGCGCATAGTTCAGCGCGCTTACCATTCCTGCGGAAAGGCCGCTTAATAAATAGAGCGGAAGAACGCTGCTGATAATGTTCGCCAGTTCAATGGCTTGGTTGCTAACGAGGTTTGCCGTCAGTTTTTTGTGCCACCCGCTTGTGCCCCACGCGGTAAAAGACCAGTGCAGTTCCTTTTTTAGCACACACAAAAAAACAGCCGCTTGCACCGCATTGGCCGCCAAAAAACCGTATATCATACTCACTACACCGCAAGTGCGCCCCCAACACAGCAGACAAACAAGAGGCAGCAGGGCATTTAACGGGGTGAAAAGGGCGGACGTAAAGCGGCGGTACATTTCCAAAACCGCGGTCAAATAGGCCACCAACAGTTGCAGACCGAATAATAAAAAGCCAAGCGAAATCAGTCCGCGTTCTGCGGTCAGTTGGGCTAGGTCAAAACGGGAAAGCAGTTTGCCAAGAGCCACCGGACAGCAAAAACCTGCCGCCGTTAATAAAACAGCCAGCAAAATATAAAAATATAAAAAGACATTTAAAAGCGCCCTCCCGCCGTTGGGCGTTTGGGTGTCTTGCGCCATTGCTTCCGGGATAATGACGGCGGCGTTCATCCGCTGTAAAAACGTCAGGCCGAAGCCCATTATCATAATGAGGTAAAAATAAACGTCTGTCGTTTTGCCCGCACCGAAGTAGAGCGCAATTAAAAGCGCGTTGGCAAACGATACCAGTTTCCACGCCAGCGTGGCCCCCACAGCCAGCGCGGCTCCGAAAGAATAAGAAGTGGGCTTAAAAAGATGAACCATATTTGATATTATAATAATTTAGGAGAGATTATCGTGAATACTGAATTTGAACCTGTTATCGGGTTGGAAATACACGTCCAACTCGGAAGCAAAACCAAGTTGTTTTGTTCTTGCCCCAACGGTGTGGGAGATGATACGAAGCCTAACACCGCTATTTGTCCCGTTTGTGCCGGGCATCCGGGCGTGTTGCCTGTGTTAACGGAGGGTGCCTTGGAACTGGCGGTACGCGCCGGGCTGAGTATGAATTGCAAAACGAACGAGACTTCTTCGTTTTCGCGCAAACATTATTTTTACCCTGATTTGCCCAAAGGTTACCAGATTACCCAAAACGAAGAACCGATTAACGGCGCAGGCTATATTGAAATTACGTTCGGCCCCAAAGAAAATTTACAGAAAAAGCGCATCGGTATTCACCACGCACACTTGGAAGAGGATGCCGCCAAATCTTCCCACTTTGCAGACCACTCCTTAGTGGACTATAACCGTGCAGGTTGCCCGCTTTTGGAAATCGTGTCTATGCCCGATTTGCGCTCGCCGGACGAAGCATATGCTTATTTAACCGAAATCAAACGCTTGATGCGCTGGGTAGGTGCTTCTAACTGCGATATGGAAAAAGGCGAATTGCGTGTGGACGTAAACATTTCCTTGCGCCCCAAAGGGCAGGAAAAATTCGGCACGCGCGCGGAAATCAAAAATTTAAACTCGTTTAAAGCCGTTCGCGATGCGCTTAACTACGAAATTAACCGCCAGACGGAACTTTTGAACGCGGGCGGACAGGTAAAGCAGGAAACCCGTCTGTGGGATAAAGAAGAATTGGTTACCAAGCCGATGCGTTCCAAAGAGGACGCGCTTGATTACCGCTATTTTCCGGAGCCGGATTTGCCGCCGGTGGTGTTACAGCACGACTGGCTGGAAAACGTAAAGGCTAATATGCCCGAACTGCCGGCCGCCAAGGAAGCGCGCTTTATGAAGGCGGGTTTGTCCGCTTATGATGCGGGTGTACTGACAAGTTCCCGCGAAATTGCCGCTTATTTTGAAGAAGTGGTAAAGGGCGGAAAAGTATCTTTAAAGACGGCTTCCAACTGGATTCAAACGGATTTATTAGGTGTATTAAATGCCGAAAAGAAGGAAATCCAAGATTCTCCTATTCCGGCAGCCCGCTTGGCGGAACTGTTGGAACTGGTGGAAAGCGGAAAAATTAACCGCAAACAGGGCCGCGATGTGTTTGACGAAATTTGGAAAACAGGCGAAGCCCCGGCCGCCGTGGTGCAAAAACGCGGTATGGTGCAAGTGAGTGACGAAGGCCAATTAGAGGCTTGGGCCAAGGCCGCCATTGAGGCCAACCCCAAAGCCGTGGCGGACTATAAAAAAGGCAACAAGGCCGCTATCGGTGCATTGGTGGGCGGAGTGATGAAACTCAGCAAAGGCAAGGCCAACCCGCGCATTATCAGCCAGTTGTTAGGCAAATTGCTCGCGTAAGTATCCGCCTTAAAAAGTTTAAAAAGCCGGCCCCTTTCCCGGGCCGGCTTTTTCTGTGTAGGCTTTTCCTAAGAACCCGCGCACCAACTAACCCAAAACAATCCGTGCCAAAAGGCGCGTAAAACGCTACCATAAAAACAACCATAAATATAGCGCGCAAGAGGGGGAATTTTGTTTGACCCGGGGGTTTAAAAGTTGCTATTATTTATGTGTAGAAGTAAATACCTATTAGGAGAAAGAAATGAAAAACTTACTCAGAGTTGTTTTGGTTCTGGCCTTGGCCGCCGGCTTGACCGCCTGCAAAAAGAACGTAAAAGATGACGCCAATGCCGACCTGACTGCCGGTGCCGGTACCGAAATGGTAATTGAAGAAACCGAAACGGTAACGGAAGTTCCCGCCCAGGAAGTTTCTTTGGGTGTGGTGCATTTCGCTTTGGACAAATACAATCTGTCCTCCGATGCCCGCAAAATTGTAGAAGCCAACGTGAAAGCCATTAAAGCCGCCGCGTCTGCCGCTTCCTACCAAGTAACCGTAGAAGGTAACTGCGACGACAGAGGCACTATCGCTTACAACATTGCCCTCGGCCAAAAACGCGCCGACGAAGTGAAAGCGTATTATGTGCGCCTCGGTATTCCCGCCGCTAACATTACCACCGTATCTTACGGCGAAGAAAAACCGGTCTGCTACGAAGCCACCCAGTCCTGCTGGGCGCAAAACCGCAGAGCCGATACGTTGCTGAAAGTCAACTAATTGCTTGTTTTGAATAAGGAGCCCGGACCCAAAATGAAAAATGTTACAAAACTACTTTTTATGGCAGGTTCGGGCTTTTTATTGTCCGGCTGCATCGCCAGCGAGCGGGATATGAGTACGCTCAAATTGCAGTTGCAGGAACTCAACGCTACGATTGTGCAAATGCAGTCTAACCAGGCCGAACTCGCCGGGAAAATGGACGAACTCAATAGCAATTTGTCCGCTTCCAACGAAAATTTGGCCCAGGTAGATGCACAAATTAACAAGTTGTCGGCAAAATTGGACGATTTGTCCGTTTCTGTCCGCACGGCGCCTGCCGCCCAGGCGGAAAAAGCGCAAACCGCCCAGCCCGCAGCCTTGTTGCCCTCGGATTTATTTGCCGAAGCAAAAAGCCATTTGGATAAAGGCGCTTACGAACCGGCCGCTATGGGCTTTAAACTCTATACTTCCAAATATCCGGACAGCGAAAATGTTGAACAAGCCTATATGTATATGGGGGATGCGTATATTGCTGCCGGGCAGACAAAATCCGGCGCAGTAGCCTATGCTACTTTGTTGCAAAAATTTCCCAAAAGCAAGTTCATTCCGTCGGCGCGTTTGAAATATGCGCTGTCCATTGTGCCTCTTGGCAAAAAAGACGAAGCCAAACGCTATTTATCCTCCGTTGTGCAAGATTTCCCGGCTTCTCCCGAGGCTAAAAAAGCCAAAGCCGAGTTGGCTAAAATCAAATAAAAGCGTGTAACACGCGGTGCCTTTTATTCCTATGATGAAAAAACTGTTTTCCCTTTTACTTATTGCAGGGGTTCTTATTTCTTTTGCCGGGCGCGTAATAGCGGCCCAGCCCAAGACGGATGTGTATATCGGTATTACCTCGGTGGGGGATAAACGCTTGCCCGCTATCGGTATGCCGCCTTTCCGCTTTACAGATGAAAAGGCCCAGCCGGCCGCCGTATTGGTGCACGACGTAATGCGTGCAGATTTGTTGTTTGCACGCTATTTTGACGTTACAGAGGACGGACCGGCCTTTAATTCCCAACATTTAAGCCAACAGTTAAACCAATGGGGCGCAGCCCACGCCAGTTATTTATTGGCGGGTGATATTACCTATGCGGCACCGTATTTTACGATTAAAATTTACGTTTACGATATTTCTACCCGCACCGCCGTATTTGCCAAGGCTTTTAAAGGCACTGAAAGCAGTCTGCGCAGGCTGGCACATATCGCTTCGGACCAAATTGTTGCCGCTTTAATGGGAAAGCGCGGTATCGCCGATACCAAAATTGCTTTTGCCAATAATTCTACCCGCCACAAAGAAATTTATGTGGTAGATTATGACGGCGAAAATTTACAAAAATTGACAAACGATAAAAGTATTGCTATTTTGCCCCGTTGGTCTAAGGACGGCAAAATCTTCTACACTACTTATAAATATAAAAACCCGGATATTTTTGCGATTGACTTGCGCGCTGGGAAAATTGCCCCGGTGATTATCCGAGGCGGGTTGTCGCTTATCGGTGGTGTTTCCCCCGACGGAAAGGCCCTGGCCTTTACCAGTTCCGGCGGGACGAACCCAAGCATTTATATTTATAATTTGGAAACGCACTCCAAAACCCGCATTACCAACAAGGCATCGGTGGACGGTTCCCCGTCCTATTCACCCGACGGAAAGTATATTACTTTTGTATCTAACCGCGCGGGCAATCCGCAGATTTATGTAATGGAACTCGCCACCGGCGAAACCCGTCCCTTGACGAAAACCTTTAACTGGTCCGACAGCCCCCAATGGTCGCCTACCGGGGAGTGGATTGTTTTCACGGGGCGCGAATCGCCCTATCACCCGATGGATATCTTTTTGGTGGACTTAACCGGCACGCAAATCCGCCGCCTGACTACCGACGCCGGTTCCAACGAGGACCCGACGTGGTCTCCCGACGGACGCTTTATTGCTTTTACCACCACGCGCAACGGAAAACGCCAGTTGTATATGATGGATATGGACGGCAGCGCGCCGCACCTGCTTGCGGACTTAAAAGGCGACTCTTTTACACCCCATTGGAGTTTTTAATTTGGTTGGAAAATAATCCAAAGCCCCGGAGCCACGCCAGCCCGGGGTTTTTTATTGGTACAAAAAAACCGCCCCCAGCCAAAGAGCCGGGAGCGGTTATATCACAGCAAATATTTATTACTTACAGACGGAAAGTCCCGTTTCCTCGCAATCGGCGTTGGGGTAATCCTCGCAGCAAACCTCTTTGGAGCCTTTGGGCAAAAAGAGGGTGTAAGAGTCATCACCGTTTTCAAAGGTGGCTCTAACGCCGTCTTTGTCTTGGGAGTACCAGATATCGTTGATTTCCATATCTTCCATTTCGGCATCTTCGTCAAAGGCCTGCATCATAATAACGGCTTGCCCTGCTTTGGTGGCAGGATTTTCCTGCGCTAACAACCCAAGCAACATCAAGGAACCCATCCCCACAATCAGCAAAAGGCTGATAATAGCCAGCCACCACGGGTGGGACGGCGTATCGGGCAGTTCATCTCCGGGCTGAAAGTCCGCACGGACGACGTAAGTTTCCGCGATATAATCGTGCAACGCGCGTTTGCGGTTGGTAAGCCCTGCCATAATATAGCCGATATAAAGGGTAATATAAGACAAAATTTTGGCAAACGTGCGGCCCGTCGCACGTCCAAAACCGATGCGCCCGCCGTCTTTGCCGATTACCTTAATGCCCATAATGCGTTTGCCGAAAGTAGCCTGTTTGGCGCCGCTTTCCAACAAAGCAAAATACAGCCAATAGCAGACCATAGCCAACACTTGGTACAAAAAATAAGTGGCAAGCAACATAAAAACCGGCCCGCTGAGAGCATCAGCGCCGGTTTGGCCGATTTTTACACCTTGCCAAACCATCAACGGAATACAAATGACGGCTGGCGGAATACTAACTAAAATAGCGTCAATCACAAAAGCGACGGCGCGTTTCCAGAACCCAATATATGGTGCGTTCATAGTTTTCTCCTTTTTATGTAAGCCGCCTGCATTTAAAATGCGTTTAACGGCCCCAAATCCCTTATTTGCGCGGTTTTTTGTAGCAACGGCGGCAACGGGCTTGGTAAGCATCCGTAGTGCCTACTACAATGCGCTTTTTGTCTTTGCTGATACGTTGCGTAAAACTGGCCGGATTGCCGCATTTGGTGCAGACGGCCAGGTTTTTAGTAACGTATTCGGCCTGTGCTAAAAGTGCGGCCGTTACTTCAAACGGTTCGGCGCGATAGTCGGTATCCAGCCCGGCTACAATCACACGCTTGCCCGCATTAGCCAGTTTGTTACATACTTCTACAATACCAAAATCAAAGAAATTAATCTCATCTATTGCAACAACCTGCGTGTCTTTTTCTACGAGCGGCAAAATTTCGGCCGAAGATTTTACACACGTTGCCGCTACTTTGTTTTGGTTATGACTGGTGATGCTGTCAATGCCGTAGCGTGTGTCAATCTTGGAGTTAAACAATTGTACCTTTTGCCGGGCGATTAGCGCAATGCGTACGCGGCGGATGAGTTCCTCCGTCTTGCCGGAGAACATACACCCGCAGATTACTTCTATCCAACCTTGTTTGTGATATATTAACGGATTAGCCATTTTTAATCTCTTAAATCTCTCTGCCCGCGCCACGGATACCAATAGGTGTCTTCCGGCAGTTGGGCTTGGGCGCGTTTGTCGCCCCCGCACAAAATATTAATGCGGAACGCAAACGATAAGTTTTTGTTTCGGTCGCGCACGGTAAATTCTACACGCGCGTCGTGAAAATCACGCGATACGCGGACGAGTTTATTGAAGCCGACTAAACTCCCCCGGAACAATACGGCATCAATCCCCAAATCCGCCAACCATTTCCCGCTGGCAGGGCGGATGCCCCAGGTAGTAGTAACGGTGTAGCGGTCTGCATTGGTTTCATATTTGGAGCCGGGGTCAACATAGTCAGCAAAATTGTTAAGGCCAAGCCCGATTAATTGGTTTTTATAGATAAAGTTAGACTGGGCGATAAAACTGACGTTTTTTTCCTCCAAATCGTATTGGTCCTGCACAAAGAAATTTACTGTGCCGTCCGGCGAGTTGTAGCCCCACTCCAACAAGAACGGTTCCACGCGGGATTTTAAGTGGTTCCAATTCTGTTCATAACCAAATCCGTCTTTTAAACTGTATGTGTAATCGGAGAGGTCAAACCCGGTTTTAAAGCGGACATAGGTATTGAAAGTCGGGCGGTAATAGTTGGTTAAATACAGGCGGTTCTTTTCAATACCTTTATCGGGCGATATCTGGTCAGAGGATATGGTTCCGGTGGAGAGGCGTTTGGTAAATTGATAACCGAAATCTGTGGTCCCCAAAAAGGTATGGGTCTGCATATTGAGTTCCGTGCCGATTCGCCCCACCCAGGCGTCTTTGCCGTTCTTATACTGCTTATCGGAAAACGTAACGGTCTGGTCGTAAAATACCTGCGGCGTAAACGTCAGCGCGCGGGAAAGGCGCAGGGACTTTTCGGTTGTCCACTTGGCGTGGGCTTGGCGCTGGTAAGGGCCTTCTTCATTAGGGATACCGTTTTTGTATTGCAAGGTAGAGGTGTTGTTAAAATCCATTTCCAAGCGGTGCGCGGCCTTTAACAACGGGTCATTAAACGGCAGCAAGGTATATTTGATTTCCGGCAGCACGCGTTTTTCCGCCATAAATTCTTTTTTCTTCCAATCAAAAATATCCTTTTGTTGGTAACTCACGCGCAGGGTAGAACGGCGGGTTTGGCGCGCCAAGGAGAAGTTTGTTTCCTGGTCCGGCATAAAGATATAGGGGTTGCCGCGGAAGAAAGTGTCATAAAAATACGGGTCGGACACCGTGCGGAACTGCGTCTGGAACTGGTATAACGCGCCGGTGGGGTTGTTGAAATGGTCGGAGGAATCGTACATCTCCCACCAGTAACCGCCCTGCACCCCCCAGCGCTTTGTGCTGGCAAGGTCCAAATCGGCATTATCGGCTTTGTCGTTAATATAATACGCTTCGGCACTCCCGCGCAAGGTGTCAGACTGTACAGCCGTCAGTTCGCCGCCAAAGCCAAAAGAAGACTTGGTATAGTAGTCCAAATTCAGTTTTGGGCGCAGTTGCAAAAAAGGTTGGAAAACGGTGGACGTCATAATACCAAAGCCTGTTTTGTTGCTTTGGGTAAACTCTACATAAGTGGTCCAGGGTTTTTTGGAGTCCAGCGAACGCCAAAATACAGGCAGATAAAATACGGGAAATCCGTCCAAGCGCAGTACGGCATTAGTGCCAAACACGCGCTTTTGCGGCGAAACCGTTAATTTCCCAACGGAAAGTGTATAGTGGGGGTCGGCCTTATCACAGCAAGTTACGGTAGCCCCGCGTAAGGTTTGTTTGCCTTTTTGCGAGGAAATTTCCTTGGCGGACAGAATACGCAAGGGGGGGTATTCCGTAGAAATATTTTCAGCGGTAAAATCCTTGGTTGTATAATTGACGGAAATGTTATTTCCTTCCAATACTCCGCCCAATCCGTCCTCTACCTTCATCGGGCCGACAGATGTAATTTGTGTATGGGCTTGGTCCAGTGAAATGTTTTCACCCGTTACGGTACGTTTTTTACCGTCTTGTGTTTTTTGAATAACGGTTACATTGCCGGAGAGATTTACCTTTTTGCTATCAGGTTCCACGGTGGCTTTATCGGCCGTAAAATAGACAAAGGCCTTGTCGTTCGGCGCGGGCAAAACATTGTCTAAGCCCCACGCGGGAACGGCATAATGCAAGCAAACGAGCAGAAAGAAAAGAGAAAAGCGTTTCATTGTAAATTTTCTTTTTGGGCGTGGTAAATGGCATACATGGCCGCTCCCACTCCGCCTATATTGGGGTTTTGCGATACGAGCAGTTTTAAACGTTTAAATGGCGTTTTGAACGGCTGGGCATCCAATACGCGTTTGACTGCGGGCATAAAATATTTGGCCGCGCCGGAAACACCGCCTGTCAGGACAATAGTATCTACGTCTAATACCAGCATAAAGTTGGAAAGGCCGACACCCAAGTAATACCCGGTGTCCTCCCACACTTTTAAAGCGGCCTTACAGCCCTTTTCGGCGGCGCGTGAAACGATTTCTATTTTAAAATCACTTTCTTCTTTTACCATTTTTGCCAATATGGAATCGGGGTAATCCACAATTGCTTCATAGACTCGGCGTTTAATGCCAATCGTGCCGACAAACGCTTCCAAACAGCCGCGCGCCCCGCACCCGCATAAGGGGCCGGTGGTTAAATCGGCAATTTTCGTGTGCCCGATTTCGCCCGCCGTACCATTGGAGCCTTGATAGAGTTCTTTGTTGATAATCATCCCGCCGCCTACGCCCGTTCCCAGCGTAACAACTAAAACATTTGTTCCTTGGCGTTTTAAATCGGCTTCGTACACACCCCAAGCGGCTAATGTGGCGTCATTAGCAATAACGGGGCGGATGCCGGTATGTTTAAACAGTTGTTCCGCCATCGGCCAGTCGGCAACGTCTTTAAATTTTAAGTTAGGGTTGTAGCGCAGCACGCCGTTTTGGTTATCCACGTCTCCCGGCGCGCCCACGGCTACGGCCACTCGCTGGTCGGCAAATTCCTTTTGGATACCGTTAATAAAATCGCCGATTTGGGCAATAAAGCCTTTGGAACCCTTGGAATAATCTGTTTCAACTTTTTCTTTACGGAAGATTTCCCCGTGTTCGTTCATTACGAATAATTTAACAAATGTTCCGCCGATATCTACGCCTACGCCAATCATAAATTCTCCTTGCTTTCCGGGTGCGCGTGGTTATACACGCTCTTTAATTTTTCAAGCGATACGTGGGTATAAACCTGCGTAGCCGCTAAACTTTTATGTCCTAACATTTCTTGTAAACTTCTTAAATCACAGCCATTATTGAGCAAATGGGTGGCAAACGAGTGCCTTAAACTGTGCGGAGTAACTTTACGCGCCAAGTGCGACCGGATAGCCGTATTTTTAAAAATATACGCAAGTCCGTCGCCCGTGAGCGGTTTACCGTTTTTGTTTAAAAAGAGCGCATCATCCGGCTGCGGATTTTTGCGCTGGGCCAAATAAATTTTTAACGCATTTAACGCTTCGTCCGTTACCGGCACTAACCGTTCCTTGGCCCCCTTACCGAACACTTTAACAAGCCCGTTAAAATAGTCCACGTCTTTTATGCGCAGGCCCGTTACTTCGCTACGGCGTAAACCGCTGGAATACATTAGTTCAAAAAGTGCCTTATCCCGCGCGGCAAAATGTTTGCTGTGGGCGGCGGTGTCTAACAAGCGGTCTGTTTCCGTTAAGGATAAAAATTTGGGCAACAGTTTTTGCCGTTTGGGTGCGGGCAACAATTTGAACGGATTGCGCTCCAATTTGTCCTGCGCCAATAAAAAGGCCGCAAAACTGCGCAGGGACGCAATCTTGCGCAAAACGGTATTGCGCGCAGGGTCCGCGTGTGTTTGTAATGCGGCTAAAAAAGAACGGATATTTGCGGAAGTAAAATATTTTAAGTCATTTTGCTTCCGCGCTTTAAAAAAGGCCAAAAACTCTTGCAAGTCCGCCTGGTACGCACGGATAGTGTGGAGCGAAAAATTTTTGTTTTCCAAGCGTTTTAAAAACGCATTAATCCACTCTTCCATAATATTGCTTACCTCATTACTTTGCTTGGGCCATTTTGGCCGCGTGAGCCTCTTTAATCTGTGCGATTTCCTCGGGTGTTACCGTTACAATGGTTTTGCATTTTGGGTAACCGGAGCAACCTAAAAATTCCCCGCGTTTGGAAGTGCGTAAAACCATCGGCTTGCCACATTTTTCGCACAGGCGGTCCGTAACAATCGGGCCTGTGGAAGCCACCTTGTGGCCCTCGGCATCCAAGGAATATGTATTTTTGCACTTGGGGTAAGCCGAACAGGCCAAAAATTTGCCTCTTCTGCCCGTGCGGATAACCATTGGCGCACCGCATTTGTCGCAGACTTCGTCGGTCTTTTCGGGTTGGACCTTTTCGCCGGAACTAGTCAAATTAATTTTGCCCTTGCACTCCGGGTCGCTGCAAACCAGATATTCACCGAAGCGGCTTCTCTTTTTAAGCATCATTTTTCCGCAAATCGGGCATTTTTCGTCCGTTTCTTTGGCGGCGGGGCGTTGCATCCCTTTGTCTGCCTCGGTCAGTTCCTGTTTAAAATTGCCGTAAAAATCAGACAGTAAATTTACCCATTTTTGGCTGCCTTCGGCTACTTTATCTAATTGTTCTTCTACTCCCGCAGTATAGGAAAGGTCCATAATTTCTTTAAAGAAATCTTTTAAACTGTCCGTAACCGTAATACCCAAGTCCGTGGCTACCAGTTTACTGGTTTTGGGTTGGCGCGCAATATATTTGCGGTCCAAAATCGTTTTAATAGTTGGTGCGTAGGTGGACGGACGGCCGATGCCGTGCTTTTCAAGCGTTTTAATTAAACTGGCTTCGTTATAGCACGGCGGCGGGGTGGTTTTATGGTCTTTGGTTTTAAGGTCCAACAAGTTGAGTTCGTCGCCCTCAGCAAGCACTGGCAGCAAAGCGCTGGTGCCAGTATCGTCGCCGGAGGATTCATCATCCTGGTCTTTATAAATGGATAAGTAACCCGGAAATTTGACCGTGCGGCCATTGGCGCGGAGCGTGCATTGTTTTTCTTCGCCGGAGGCGATATCAATGGAAACAGTATTAAAAACAGCATCAGCCATTTGGCTTGCCACAAAGCGCAGCCAAATCAGTTCGTACAGTTTGTACTGGTCGGCTGTTAAATAAGGCTTCATGGCCTGCGGAGTGCGGCGCACATCGGTAGGGTGGATAGCCTCGTGGGCTTCCTGTGCGCCCATTACTTTGCTTTTGTAAACGGGTTGTTTGGCGGGAACAAAAGCCGGGCCGTATTTCTCGCCGATGAACTTTTTGGTTTGCTCCTGCAACAGTTTTGAGACGTTGAAGGAGTCCGTTCTCATATAGGTAATAAGACCGATAGTCTGGCCGGAAATTTCAATGCCTTCGTAGAGATGTTGCGCCGTCATCATTGTTTTTTGGGAAGGGAATCCCAATTTGTTGTAGGCATCCTGCTGCATAGAACTGGTGATAAAGGGTGGTTTCGGCTTTTGCTTAACCTCCTTCTTTTCCACCTTGGCAACCACATTGGGGCCTTTTCTTAACAGGTCCGAAAGCGGGGCCAGTTTTTCCGGCTTATCAAAAACGGTAGTTTTAACTTTATAATCTTCGGCGAAAAGTTTATAAGTGGTGGTTTGTTCCACATTTTTGCCCTGCCATTTGGTTACGCGCGCCCAAAAAGACGGAGCGGTGTTGGGCTTTTCAAACTGGGCGCCGATAGTCCAGTATTCCTGTTCTTTAAATTCGGCTATTTCTTTGGCGCGTTCAGCCAGCAAACGCACCGCCACAGATTGCACGCGTCCGGCGGATAAGCCGGAGGTGATTTTCTTCCACAGGAGGGGGGATAATTTGTAGCCCACAATGCGGTCCAAAATGCGGCGGGCCTGCTGGGCATTGACGAGATTGTCGTCAATTTTGCGGGCGTGCGCAAAAGATTCCTTAATGGCCGACGGCGTAATTTCGTGAAAGAAAATACGTTGGTAACGGTCTTTGGGGAGTTTTAACAGTTCTACTAAGTGCCACGCGATGGCTTCGCCCTCGCGGTCAGGGTCAGTAGCGAGATAAATTTCGCTTGCATTTTTGGCGGCGGCGGTCAGTTCCGCAATCAGCCGTTTGGCGCGTTCCACCGGTACATAAGTGGGATTAAAGCCGTGTTCAATATCTACACCGATATCCTTGGAGGGTAAATCGCGCACGTGCCCAAAGGAACTGCGCACAATAAAATCGTTTCCTAGAATTTTGCTGATGGTTTTCTGTTTTGTGGGAGACTCCACAATAACCAACTTTTTACCTTTTACATTGGTGCTTGCCATAATTCACTTCCTTATAAAGTGTTAAAATTTGCTTTTACTGTACAGGCCGTTTTCGCAGGCCAAAAATCCTTTTACTTCCAATTCAAATAATAATGAGGCCGCTTCCGGCACGTCGGCATTTATTGCTTCGGCGATTTGGTCCAAACTGGCCTGTCCGCCGCCTACGGCGGTCATTACCGCGCGCTGCCGGGGTGTTAAATCTTCTTCCGGCTTTTGGGGGGAGTCGTCTTTCTTTTCAAAGAAGCGGCTGTCTAGCCCGAAGCGCAGTTGCTGTGGTATATAGTCTAGTATATCTGCAACAGAGGTTACAACCCCTGCCCCGTCTTTTATTAGGTTATTTGGTCCGCCGGACTGGGGACTGTCTATGGGGCCGGGTACGGCTAAAACGTCCTTGCCCATTTCCAGGGCGAGTTTAGCGGTAATCAGCGCGCCGGACTTAATTTCGCCTTCTACCACTACAACCGGTTGCGACAGCGCGGCAATAATGCGGTTTCTGCGCGGGAAATGAAAGGCATTGGGCGGGCGGTTAAACGGCAGTTCGCTGATGACGGCCCCGCCGTGTTCCAAAATGGCTTTTTCCAAAGCGCGGTTTTCGGGCGGATAACAACGCCCCACCCCGGTACCGATAACGGCCACGGTCGGCTTTTTAAGGCGCACGGCAGCGGCGTGGCACTCGCTGTCCACTCCCCGCGCCAGTCCGCTGATAACCGTTACCCCGCAAGCGGTCAAATCTCCCGCCAGTTTTGCGGCGGCGCGGCGACCGTAAGGGGTGATTTTGCGCGTACCCACCATCCCCACGCAGGCTTGTTCCGGCGGGGGGAGTTTGCCCAGTACATAGATAACGAGCGGGGCTTCTTTGATGTTTTTTAAAGATTGCGGGTATTCCTCATCTTCCGGCACGAAAATATGTCCGCCAAAAGCGGCTGTTTTGTCCCACTCTTCTTGCGGGTCCAAGGCAAAGGCGGCCTGCAACAGATGGTTTGCGGTAGAAAGGTTTAAATTGGCTTCTTGGGATAAGGTTTGGGCATCTTGGCGCAAAATTTCCTCGGCAGACCCGAAAATTTCAATCAGCCGTTCCAGCCAATCGGCACGGAAGAATAAAAAAGCATTTAGGCGGATTCTGGCCAGCCGTTCGGCGGCGGAAACGGACGGATTCATATTAAATATCGGCCACTCCTTTGCGGTCCAACGGTCGGTATTGCATTACTTCTACCAAATGTTTGACTTCAATATTTTCTTTGCCGTCTAAGTCGGCAATCGTGCGCGCGGTTTTTAAAATTTTATCTAAACTGCGTGCGCTTAGCCCAAACTTGCGCATAGCGGTTTCCAAGATGGCATCAGCACCGGCAGGAAGCAAACAAAATTCCTTAATTTCTTTGGGCGTCATAAAGGCATTAGCCGTTGTGGCGGAGTTTTTAAAGCGGTTTCGCTGGATTTCGCGCGCCTTTAATACGCGCTCTCGGATTTGGGCGGAGGTTTCTCCCTCACTCTTTTTATTCCAGTCGGAATATTTAACGGGATTTAAATTGACGGTTAAATCAATACGGTCTAACAGCGGCCCTGAAATGCGTGATTTATAACGGTTGACCTGCATTGGCGAACAGGTGCAAGGCTTTATCGGATCGCCCAAGTGCCCGCAGGGACAGGGATTCATCGCCGCAATTAACGTAAAGCGTGCCGGATAAGAAACGGTTTCCTTGGCGCGGGAAATGGTTACGCGGCCGTTTTCCAAAGGCTCGCGCAAGACTTCCAAGGACGAACGGGAAAATTCCGCAAATTCGTCCAAAAACAAAACGCCATTGTGCGCTAACGAAACTTCACCCGGGCGCGGAGTGGAGCCTCCGCCGATAAGAGCCACGTCCGAAATGGTGTGGTGCGGGTCCCGGAACGGGCGACGGGTTAAAAGGCGGCTCTTGCCCATTAAGTTGCAAATGGAGTAAATTTTGGTAATTTCTAAGGATTCTTCTTGCGTTAGCGGCGGTAAAATACCCGGGAAGCGTTTGGCGAGCATACTTTTACCTGTGCCCGGTAGGCCAATCATCAGCACATTATGACCGCCAGCGGCGGCGATTTCCAAGGCGCGTTTGGCAAGTGCCTGCCCCTTTACTTCACTGAAATCCAATTCCGCTACGGGGCTTTCTTCCTCTTGGGGAACATAGGACAATTTTACATCCTGTAAGGTCAGTTTCCCTTCCAAATATCCGGCTAATTCTTTTAGTGTGTGCGGTGTGATAAACGGCGCGCCGGATACTTGCCCTTCCAATACGTTTTGCGGGGGAATAACAGCGGTTTTACCCAGTTTCTTGCAAGAAATGAGCATTGGCAGTACACCCGCGCAAGGCCGGAGAGAGCCGTCCAAGGCCAGTTCGCCCAATACAAGTAAGTCTTTTATTTTGGCGGCGGCATCGGGCGAAAGTTGTTCGCTGGCCGCCAGGATGCCCAAGGCAATAGGTAAATCAAATTGTGTGCCGCTTTTGCGCAATTCTGCGGGGCTTAAATTAACGGTAATGCGTTTGGTGGGGAAATCAAACCCGCTGTTGCGCACGGCGGCTACCACGCGCTCCTTGCTTTCGCGCACTTCGGCATCAGGCAGACCGACCACGGCCAAGGTAGGCATACCGGGGGCGATATCCACTTCTACGGATACCGCAAAGCCTTCTATCCCCTTAATGGCTCCGGTGCATACATTGGCCAGCATAATCAGTTAAAACTCAGCACGATGGCATTGGGTGTAATGGTAACCACCGTAAAATTAATATTGTATTTGCGGATAATTTTGGCGGTTAATTCTTCCGGTGTGCCAATATTAGCCGATACTTCAAATTGCGCCGCCGAGTTGGCATAGCGTACCAAATTGTAATCCTCAATTTCGCGCAGGTCCTTTAAAATATCCTGTACCTGTTTTAAGCGTTCAATATTGCCTACATCTTTGACGGTTAAATTAAATACCTTGGCGGAATTGATAGCCGCATTAATAGGTTCAACCAGGCGTTTGGCGGCGGCTTCGCACGCGGCGGAAATAGACTTTTGCGCCGCAATATCGTCCAGGGGGTCCAAACCGCTTAGTTGGTCGGCCCCTTCTGCCACTACGGCATAGTTATTGGTGGCAAAGGTTTTAATAGCCGCACGCGCGCGGTACGATTTAAAAGGCGAAGCGGTGCCGGGCAAGGCGGAGATAGGATTGGTTTCTACGTCTGCCACAATCACAAAGCGTGCGCCTTCGGTACGGGCTTTATCTATAACCGAGTTGGGGTTTTCAATATTGTTTTGGCTTAAATTGTCGCCGTTGATTAAGGCAAAGGGTTGATTCTTTAAGGCGCGGTAAACAGCCTGTTTGCAATCTTGTTTAAGGGAGATGTCGTCGCCCACCATTTCGCGGGAGGTAACCAAAATATTGGTTTTTTTGGCAAACGCATCGGCTTCGGATTGTTTTATAATATCGCCAATGTCTTTTACCAGCACCATGGCTTTAATTTTGGTGTAGTATTCATCGCCTTTGCGGTACGATTTGGTAACGTGGCTGCGACGGATGAAACCGGCGGTTTTGGATACGATTTTGTCCTCCACTAATTGCGCCTGGTCCACGGTAGTAGCCGACGAAATAAATACACCCGCCACCTTTTCCACGGCAGACTTTTGGGCGGCTAAAATACCGTCTTTTTTCATTTGTCTTAAATTGTTTTCATTATAAGGAACCAACGATTCGGCTTCCACATATTCCCCTTCTCCTTTGGGGCCGATACGAAGCGAGCCGCATGCCGATACAAAAAAAGTGCAGGCTAACAGCAGAAATAAAAGTTTCTTCATTATTTTTTGCCCTCCGGGTCCAACCCTGATGCTTTCAGGCGCGCTCTGTCCAAGCGCATAATGACGGCGCAGCCGCCGTCTTCCATATATTCGGTGGAAATAAGTTCCATTTGGCGGATAACGCCCTCGGCGGACGAGTCAATCGTGCTGCCTACGGACACGGCATCCACCACTTGCACATTGGATTCCAAATTGGCTCCGTACAATACTTCCGTAGCCCGCTGGTAGGCGTGGGCGATGGCGGCCTCGCGGCTCATAATGCGCCGCTGGGAGTCGCTTGTGTGATTGGGATTGGCGGCCCCAAATCCGCGCACCCACAGATAATTATTATCTAAAAGGGTATCGTTAAAGGCAGGGGCAATCGCACCATTTTTGACGGCGGATTTCATTGTGCCCGCACAAGCGCACGCAAAAAGCGCGGCGGTGCAAAGCGTTAAAAGTTTCTTCATAAATTACCTCAACAATTCGGAAATTACCTTTACATAAGTGCTGGGGGCTTTGGTATCTTCGTAATTGATAATCCCACAGCGAATGAGCATAATTTCCAACATATGCGTAAGAATATCGTAGAAATTCTCGCGCACGGATGGGTCGCACACTTGGAGCGAGGGCCCTAAAATGACCGCCCCTTTTAATTTTTTGTTATCGCATAAGTTGGCGATTTTAAAGGCGGAGGAAATAATGTTTTCCGTAGCATAAGAGGAGCGCACGGCAATATCAAATCCGCCGGAAATACCCAACTCTTTGGCGCGCTGTTCCAGGCAGAACACCATCCAATTCATCAAATGGGAACTGTTTTGCGGGTAGAAGAAGCCAATGCGGCCCCACTCGCCGTTGCCCACGGTGGATAAAGTGGTAATGCTTTCTATGTCGCGGGTTAAAATTTCGCTTGTGGCATCTTCGCCATTGGTAGCCAGCAGTTTTTCAAAAATGGCGGCCTGGGAACGTTCCGATTCCGGCAGATTAGGAAAAATTAAATTTTCCAATACTTTTAAGCGGCGGATGCTGCGCGTAACGGTGCCTAATGTCATATGGGCTCCGCCAAAGAAATCGGTTACTTGGGCGTCGTTTAAATCTACTCCGTTTTCCAAGAGCATTTTTTTAACGATTTTTAAATGCGCGGAACCGCCCGCCGGCTTTAATTCCGAAATCCAACCGGAATCCAAGCGGAAGCGGATTAATTCTTCTAATTTTTCCAAACTTTCCGGCGGGTATTTAGAAGTAATTACAATTTGCTTTTGCTCGCGCAGAAACTTGTTAAGTAAGTTGGAAATATGCACGCGGTTTTGCTCGTTAATGGCCAATAGATGGATATCGTCAATGAGGAGCACCTTTACGCTGCCCATAAACTTGTCAAATTTTTCAATGTTTCCTTCCATTACATAGCGTTGAATCCCGCGCGAAAGCCGCACGCCGTTGGTCAAAAAGATGTTCTCCTGTCCGAATTTTTTGGAGAACGCATATGCCATAGCGTTTAAAAAGTGCGTTTTGCCCGTACCTGTTGCACCGTGCAACACCAAGGGGTTGTAGAGTTTACCCGGGTTTTCAATGACGGAAATGGCTGTCGCGTGCGCAAAGCGGTTGACGGACATTACCATATTTTCAAGCGTGTAAGTGGGCACCAACGGTACTTCCAAGGGCCAATTATGCTTTTTGATTTCCGAGAGCGGAATTTCAATAGAGTGGTCAATGGTTTTGGTCTTTTCCAAAATAGTTTTGCCTGCTGCCGGTGCGGGCATAGCCGGTTTGGGCTGATGAACAGGCTGCTGTACCTGAGGCTGTTGCGGGCGCGGCTGCGGCATAGCCGGGGCCGGATGCACCGGGGCAACAGGCGCGTGCGGCACAGGCGTATGGGCCGGTGCGGGAGTTGCCGGTTCGGTATTTAATTTGCGTCTAATGCGAAAAGTGGTTTTTTCTGCGTTATGTTCTTCCATAATAGATTCCCCCGGTTTTACCGGAACAAAAGGTGTTTGAGCGGCCGGCGCGACGGTCTGTTGCGGGCGCGGAGCCTGCGGTTGGACGGGAGCCTCGGGGCGCGGTTTGGGCGCGGCGGGCGGAACGGTTTGGTGGAACGACTTTTCATACTGGTTTTGCATTAGTTCGGTGTTAATGGTCGTTTCCAAATGGAACGTTTTGTCCAACGAGTCTATTTTTTGTCCACGGATAGTAATTTCTGGCAAATCCTCGCCGTCCTCTTGCGGAGTTGCCTGTTCAATCACAGGCGCGTGCGGCACGGTGTTAAGCAAATGTTCTTCTTCCGGAATTTGCCCGTGTATTGGTTCTGCCAGTTCCACCGAGGCCTCCTCCGGCGCAGGTCCTAAATTAAGGGGCTCGTCATCATCAGGGCGAACGGTGGATTTTTCTATATTTTCAAAGGGGTCTGCCACAGACGGATGGTCTGCGGGTTTGTTTAATAAATCAACTGGGTCCGGTGCTGTTTCTTCCTTAGCGGGAGAAACCTCGGCCGCAACAGGTTCTGTCGGTGCTGGCTCTGCCGGAATTTCCGGGACAGGTTTAGCAACTATTTCCGGCAAGGGTTGCTCTTCGGCGGAGTTTTCCGTCTGAACATTTTGCGGTTCCTCCGGGCGCATGGCGGCGTGGAGCGGAATGTCTATATCCGCATTTACCTCCGGCGCGGCAACCGTTTTGGCTTCTATACCCGGGGTAGGCGGCACGGTGTTAGCGTGCTTTACAAACCCTGTATCCTTTTGGGAAATTTGCCCGGTAACTTTGTTTAAATCGTCTAAATCAATAATGCAGGTTTGGTCCTTTATTTTCTGTTCAAAAACATTAAAGGATTCTTCCAAACTGTCTTTCCCGTCGGCTAGAATATTTATTTTTTGCTCGCGTTGCTGTTGGTTGTTTTTGACTAATTTTTGGTTTTCCAAGTCCAAAAACATATCATACTTGGTTTCCGCCGAAAAGATATCCTCCAAGGGCATATTGTCTAGCATAGTGCCCTCCATATCTTTAATGAGCATATCTTTGTCGTTAATTGTCAGCGGTTCTTGCTCCGTGGCAGGTTTTTCGTCTTTGGACATAGCAACGGTGTGCTGTTCCAAATTATCCGGCACAGGTGCGGCGGGCGGATTGGGTTTAAAGAAACTGTCCTCCGAAGCCACCTGGCTGACGGACCTGGATAAGTCCGTTTTCCCGTTAAACAGAGGGTCGCCCAACGCACCGTCCGGCGCAAATTGGTTTACTTTGTTTATTTGAGCCACCCCTTCTTCGGTTGCCGTACGGATTTTGGACAAGGTATCCTCGTTTAAATCCATAGGCAACTCAAAGGAAAAATTAAATGGCGGCAGAGCCGTGGCAGGCGTAGAAACATAACCCGCCAATTTTTTGGCGAGCAACTGCGCATCACGCTCCGTACCGTCCGTTACCACAGTGTAACGGATGTTTTGCGTGGCTGGGTCTATACGGGAAAGGATATCCCAGTTGGTAATCATTTGTCCTCTACAATTTTTACACCGCAACTGGCACCGATACGGGTAGCCCCTGCGGCGACCATAGCATCAAAATCTTCGCGCGTACGTACCCCGCCGGAAGCCTTTACCTGCATATGGGCGGGAATAGATTTCTTCATCAAAGCCACATCCGCCGCCGTAGCGCCGCCCCCTGTAAAACCCGTAGAGGTTTTGACAAAGTCGGCCCCGGCTTGGGCGGAAATTTCGCACGCTTTTACTTTTTCGGCATCCGTCAGTTGGGAGGTTTCAATAATTACCTTTAAAATGTGCCCTTTGCAGGCCCCGCGGACGGACTGGATATCTTGCAAAACGGTGTCGTAATCTTTATCTTTGAGCGCGCCGATATTGATAACCATATCAATTTCGTCGGCTCCGTTTTTGATAGCGTCTTGGGTTTCGTATGTCTTGACTGCGGTGGTATTCGCCCCCAATGGGAAACCGATGACCGTGCATACTTTTACGTCCGATCCGGCCAAGAGTTCTTTGGCGTAAGGCACCCAAAACGGGTTAATGCAAACGCTGCAAAAGCCGTGCTTGCGTGCTTCGTCGCAAACGCGGAGAATATCCTCTTTCCCGGCAATCGGTTTTAAAATAGTGTGGTCAATCAGTTTAGCCAAGTTCATACGAAACCCCTTTTAAATATTATTTATTGTAGTTGATAATGCGGGCGAATTTTTCCGCGACCAAAGACTGACCGCCTACCAAGGCGCCGTCCACATCTTGTTTAGCCATAATTTCGTCCACGTTAGTATCTTTTACGCTGCCGCCGTACAAAATGCGGGTGGCACCGGCAAACGCGGCAGAGTAGGCTTTGCCCAAATAGGCGCGGATGGCGGCGTGTACTTCTTGCGCTTGGTCCGGCGTGGCGGTTTTGCCCGTGCCGATAGCCCAAACGGGTTCATAGGCGATAATAAGACCTTTTAATTGTTCTTCGGTAAAGCCGTTTAAGCCGTTTTTGAGTTGTTCTTCAATGACGGAAAGAGTTTTGCCGGCTTCGCGTTGTTCTAGTGTTTCGCCTACGCAGAAGATAACGGTCAGGCCGTGGCGCAAGGCAGCGGCTACTTTTTTGTTCAAAATTTCGTCAGTATCGCCGAAAACGCTTCTGCGTTCGCTGTGGCCGATTAAGGTATGGGTAGCACCGGCATCTTTGGCTTGTACGGGGGAAACGGCACTCGTAAAGGCGCCTTTATCTTCCCAATGTACATCTTGTGCGGCTACTTTAATTTCGGACCCGTTGGCGAGTTCCGCCACTTTGGCGAGCGACGTATAAGACGGCGCAACGATAATTTCAACGTGGTTTTTATTCCCGGCTTTGGTAAGAGCAGTAATAAGGGCGGCAGATTCCGCGAGCGTATTGTGCATCTTCCAGTTTCCGGCAATGATAGGTGTTCTTTCGGTCATTTTAATTCCTCTTTAAATACAAAATAGAACGCTCTCCCGCGTTGGGAGAGAAACTTCCTATTAAATACTATCATAAAGAAAGCGAAATGAAAAGGGGCGGTGGAATTAGTTGCGGCTAAATTAATGGCCCGCCTGAATTGCCGTCCATACCGCTAGGCGGTACCCCGTAGAGTTTCTGTGGGGGAACTATTAATAGGTTTCAGGATCTACCGATTGTGTTGGGCTTTTGCTATTTGTCGTTTCGTTGGTTGCAACATTACAGAAAGCGTGTGGCTCCATTAATCAAAAGAGGGGAAAAAGGTAAGCCGTCCGCAGAGCAAACCTTATACCGCCATTAAGCAGATTTTATATTTATCGGCCAGGGCAATAACGTCCTCTAAATCTAAAACAAGGGTTTTTCCGGCTTCAAAGGCCAATACGGAAATCCCCGCCTTGTGCAGACTTTCCAGTGTCCCTTTGCCGATAACGGGCAAGTCAAAGCGGTTGTCTTGGTTGGGGCGGGCCACTTTCACCACCGCTACGGACGATTTCTTTTCGGCTGACTCTCGGTACAGTTCTCCCGCCCGCAAAATACAGCGGTCCGTACCTTCCATACCTTCTACGGCTATAACGGCATTTTGGCTGACCACGCAGGTAAGCCCAATATCCAGCGCCGCAATGGCTTTGGCGGTTTTATAACCAAATTCCGCCGCTTGTTGTTCCTCCGCGGTCGGTTTTCTGGCGGACAAAACACCTTTTTGGGGCATAAAATCTTCTAAAAACAGGGCCGAGTGTTCAAATTCAATGCCGTCCTTTTTAAATTCGTCCATTACGCGGGAGAGGATATTTTTGGTTTGCATATTCTTTAAGGAAGCCAAAAACTTCGCCCCGCGTAAATCAGGCATTAAATTAGTAAAAATAGAGGTGTGTTGTACGCGGCCGGCCATAATCACGCGGGTTACGCCGTGTTCTTTAAAAAAACGGATTCCCGCGCCCAACTGTCCCAGGCGGAAAGCCCGGAACACTTTGGCGCAGGTTTTATAATCGTTTTCTTTGGCGTTGCCTTTTGCACCGGCTACATAGACTTCATAGCCCTTTGATGTTGCTTTTTGGGCAATGTAAACGGGCATTTTCCCTTCGCCGGCGATAAGACCTATTTTATTAGTCATCATCGTGCAGTTTGGTTTTGGCTGTGGCTACACCGCGCGGGGAAGTTTTGCAAAAATCAATGATATGCTGTACTTCCTTGCAGGGGTGGGTGGCTTCCAATTCTGCCATAGCATCTTGCAGGCGTTTGCCGCTTCTGAACAAGGCTTTATAGGCACGTTTGATTTCCATAATGGTTTCGCGCGAAAGGCCTCCGCGGCGCATCCCGACAAGATTCAACCCGACCAAGCGGGCGCGCTGGCCTTGGGCAATACAATAGGGCGGAATATCCAGCGGCAGCATCGCCCCGCCGGCGAGCATAGCCATTGTGCCCACGCGAACAAACTGGTGGATTCCCACCATACCGGACATTACCACGCGGTCCTCTACTTGGACGTGTCCCGCAATTCCCGTGCTGTTGGCTACGATAATGTGGTCGCCCAGGCGGCAATCGTGCGCAACGTGGGAGTTAGCCATTAACAGGCAGTAATTGCCGATAGTGGTCGGTTTTTCCAAGTTTGTGGAGCGGTGGATGGTTACGCACTCGCGGATTTGGTTGTAATCGCCCATTTGTACGCGGGTCGGTTCATCTTTATAAGATAAATCTTGCGGCTTTACGCCGATAAAGGCACTGGCAATAATATCGTTGCCGTCGCCCATCGTTGTATTTTCAATTACGCAGAACGGACCGATTTTGTTATTTTTACCGATGATGACGCCCTTGCCGATGACGGTGTAGGGGCCGATATGGGTAGAGGGATCAATTTGGGCGGAGGGGTCAATTACCGCCGTAGGGTGTATGTTAGACATTGGGAATTTCTCCTAGAATAAAATTAAGGGTGGCCTGCGTGCACAGTTTGCCGTTAACGTAGGCTTCTGCATAGATTTTGGAAATTTTGCCCAGACGCAAGATTTCAATTGGCATTTCCAGCGTATCGCCGGGTTGTACCATCCCGCGGAATTTGGCATTTTCAATGCTTAAAAAGAGCGGAAGGCCGCCTTTTCCTTGCGTAATATAGCCCATCATGGCCCCGCCAAACGCTTGGGACATACTTTCCACTACCAATACACCCGGCATAACCGGTTTGGTGGGAAAGTGTCCTTTAAAGTAATACTCGTCGGGGCGTACAAAGTGCTTGCCGAGATATTTCTTTTTTTCTTCCAATACTTTTACTTCATCCACAAGCAGAAAAGGCTCGCGGTGCGGAATATTCTTTTTAATGCGTTCCTGGTCGTAAACATCTACGGCGGGAAGTGTTAAAAAGTCCTTTAAACTAGCGGATTTAACGCTCATTTGTCCTCCGAATTAGCCAAGAGAATCTTGGCGAAAATTACATTGTGTTTGTGCCCGCCGCAGGTGCAGGTAATGTTAAGCGGCGGCAGTTTGCGCCCGGTTAAACACAGGTCGCCCACCATATCCAAAATTTTGTGGCGGACAAGTTCGTCCGGGTAGCGCAGTTCGTTGATAAATTTATCTTTGCCGACAATGACGGCATTTTCCAAATTTCCGCCTTTTGCCAGACCGTGCGCCTTTAAAAAGGCCAGTTCTTCTTCAAAGCCGAAGGTGCGTGCGCGGGCAATTTCTTGGATATAATTGTCCGGTGTAAATTCCAAGGTAAATTCTTGGTGGCTGACCAACGGGTGTTTGTGCAAAAAGACAAAGGTAAAAGTTAATTTATCTGCTGGCTCTGCCGAGTAGGCAATACGTCCGCTTGTATAAGTAATTTTTTGCTTAATGTTTAACAGCGGTTGTTCGGCGGGCAAATCCTTTAAGCCCGCTTTTAAAAGGGCCTCTACATATACGTCGCTTGCTCCGTCGGTTACCGGCGGCTCCGGGCCGTCCATTTCTACGGTAACGTCTGTCAGCCCCAAAGCGTGCAAGGCAGACATAACGTGTTCCACTGTCCACACCTCGGCAGTTTCGTTTTTTAAATTGGTACCGCGTAAGGTGGAACTGACGTTTTGGGCCAAGGCGGCAATGGGTTTGGCACCGGGGATATCGGTGCGTAAAAAGGTAATGCCGTTGTCTGCGGGCTTAAACGTAAGTGTGGCGGGTACGCCCGTGTGTAAGCCGTTGCCTGTTACAACGGCGGTAGCAGAAAGGGTTTTTCTCATATTATAGTCCTAATAATTTTTTTAGTTTTCCGAAAAACGATAAGTTTTTGGTTTCTTCCAACTGCTTTTTAAAAGTTCTAAATTCCTTGTGCATTTCGGGCAGTTTGCGCAAAATAGCCTGCAATTTGAAAGCCTCGCGTTGGGGCATAGCCGGATAGCCGAAATAGGTTTGTCCGGCGGGAATAGATGTCATTACGCCGGATTGTGCGCCGACCTGGGCGCGGTCGCCGATGGACATATGTCCGGCCAGACCCACTTGGCCTGCCAAAATGACCCCGTTGCCGATTTCCGTCGTGCCGGCCACCCCGACTTGGGCACACATAATACTGCTCATACCTACGTGTACGTTGTGCCCGATTTGGACGAGGTTATCAATTTTTGTATTGTCGCCAATGACCGTGCTGGAAATTTTGGCGCGGTCAATGCAGGTATTGGACTGCACTTCTACATCGTTGCCCAAAACCACGTTGCCGATTTGCGGGATTTTTTGGTGGCGTCCGTCGTGAAATGTAAACCCGAAACCGTCCGAGCCGATTTTAGCCCCAGCCTGCAAAATAACGTAATCTTTCAGCACGCACTCCTCGCGGATAACGACCTGCGGGTAAATGTAGCAGTTCTTGCCGACGGATACATTTTTGCCAATGTAGCATTGTGGGAAAATAACGGTATTGTCGCCGATTTGCGCACCGTCCTCAATAACGGTATAAGCCCCGACAGAAACATTGGCCCCCAGTTTGGCCGACCCGCTGATAACGGCGGTGGGGTGGATGCCGGATGTATGTTTTTGTTTTTGTGCATCGGCATATTTCATTAAAAGAATAAAGGCCCATTCGGGATTTTTAGCATACAAAAGCGCCCCGTTGAAAGGAATATCCTGCCCTTTGGCACTTTCGGGCACGATAAGGGCGGAGGCTTTTAAGTCTTTCAACAAGTCTGCTTTCTCCAAAGAAGTTAAATAACAAAGTCCGCCTTCGTGTGCTTCTTCCAGCGAACAAAGGGCGGTAATGGCGGTATCCGGCTTGGAAACGTCTTGTGTTCCGGTAATCTTAGCCGCTTCGGCTACGGTTAATTTCAACATATAAAAACCTCTACTTTCCGCGTTGGCGGTATTTTTTTGCCTTTTTCAGGCGGGAGATAAAATCCTTGGTAACGTTTACCGGGCGGTCTCCGTATAAAATTTCGTCTTTGCGGACCACCGCACCGATATTACGCTTTTTGGCGAAGGATTTTATTTCCGTGTAAATGTCTTGCAAAATTGCGTTTACTTCTTTCTTTTCCAACTTTAAAATTTCTTCGCGCGTGGTATATTTATAATTATCAATAAAAAAGCCGCGCTCCGCAATAATTTTTTTATTGGAAGCAATACGCGCCGTCAAATCGTCCAGTTCCGCTGGCGAGTTTAAGGGGCTGGTGGATAAAATTTCCGCACCCGAAAAAGTCAGGCGGTTTAGCAAGTTGCCCAATACCAGAGAGTCCGCACTTTCTTGAATCTGCGGCTGTAATTTTGTGGGTTCCACCACAATACGTTCATAAAACGGTTTTAACTCGCGCAACTGTGCCGCTAAACGGTCGTTTTCGGCAGTCAAAACATTTATTAACTGCCGCGCGCCTTGCACTTCGTTTTCTTTGGATAAAATTTTTAAACGGATTTGCTCTTTAACGGCAATCGTGCGCGGATGTTCGTTAAAGGCCTCGTCAATATCAATAAAGGCCACCGTTAAGCATTTTTGCATTTCTTTGGGCTGTTCCTCTGCCGGTTCGTCCTGTACGGAGGGGGAGAGAGGGGCTTCTTTATCGGCGGCGGCTGCCATTTGCTCGGCGGTCATTGGCGGTTCGGGGGCGTTGGTTCCCGTGTGTGTATCGGCTTGTGCAAAGGCTTCGCTCTTGGTTTCCTCCGGCAGAATAATGTTGTCGGAGGCCGGGGCCGGTTGGGCGGTTTCTTGTGCGGATTTGGCTAAAATAGAGGCCACGGCGGCGGCTTCTTTATCCGTCAAAGCAGGCTCTTTCTCCGGTGCGTTTTGCGCTTGGAGAAGTCCTGCCAGACAAGAAACCAGTAGAAACAGCCAAACTTTTTTCATACACTCCTTACATCATATTGGAAATATTGAAATAGAAATGCGACCTGTCTTGGTTCGCGGCGTGATTCAAACCGTAGCCCCAGTCAATACGGATAGGCAACGACGGCGTAGTAAAGCGTAACCCTACCCCTACACCCGCTTTAAATTGGTTGCGGTCCGGCCCTAAGGAAAAGTCCAAATCACTAAACTTATTCCACGAGTTGCCCATATCAAAGAAGAAGGCAAATTGCGCCATATTTCTTCTGCCTTCGCGCGCAATCGGGAAGCGCAACTCGGCATTTAATACATAGTACATATCGCCGCCGAATTCGGGGCCGATTTCGCCCGCGCGTTCGTACCCGCGAATCGTATCCGCGCCGCCCAAGAAGAATTTTTCATAAGGCGGTACTTCCGTGGTGCGCCCGTAGGCCTGCACAGAGCCGAATTTATTGGACAGCACAAATACAATCGGGTAATTCCCGCCTACGTTAAGAACCGTGTAGTTGAAAATGGAGCGGGCATTTAAGTACCACAAATCCAGGTCGCCGCCAATCGGGCCGCCCGCCAAGGCCAAGCCCAAGGAGTTGCGCCAGCCCTGCGTGGGGTCCCACATATTGTCGCGGGTATCTACGGCGAAATCCGCGCTGAGGGTGGAAAGATTGGTTTTGCCCTTTTCCAAATAACTGTCGTCGCCGGGGTTGGATTGCGGCGGTTGGAAGCGTTGGTCAATGTCGTAAATATCAATGTTTTCAAACGAATAACCAAAGGACAACTGGTAAATATCATCATTAAAACGCGGACCGACTTTTACCCGTCCGCCGATACGTTTTTCCGTATAGGCCTGGTTTTCATCGGAGAACGAGCGGTAGCGGCGGGTGTTGAATAAATCCACACCCAGCGAGGTGGGCTTGTCATAAATCCACGGGGTGGACCAACTGACGGTATAATCCAAAATTTCCTTACCGAACATTGTGCGTAAGGATAACCGTTGGGCGCGGCCAAACAGGTTCATATGGTTGATAGAGAGTTCTCCGTACAAGCCGTCCATAGAACTCATCGCGAGGCCTGCCGTAAACATACCCGGTCGCCCTTCTACGACGTTAAATCCTAAATCTACTTTTTGCGGGTCGGCGGTGGGCTGCAAATCTATCTGCACGTCGTTAATAAAGCCCAAATTCATAATTTTGGTCTGGCTGCGTTTTATTTTTGCATTATCGTACAAATCGCCCGGGTGGATGGAAAGTTCGCGCGTAAAAACGTATTTTTTTGTATGTTCATAGCCGGTAACATCTACATTATCAATGTAAAAAATGCGGCCTTCGGCAATATCAAAGGTCAAGTTAAGTTTGCCGTTTTCAATATTTTTTACGGGGTTGACGCGCGCTTGCAGATAGCCTTTGTCTGCGTATTGTTCTTGGATAGCGGAAATGGTATCGTCAAAATCTTTTTGGTTATAGAGATGCCCCTCGCGGAAGAATACTTGTTTTTTAAGTTCTTCGGGTGTAAAAACATTGTTTCCCGCAAAAGAGACAGTGCCGAAGTCCACTTTTTCGCCCTCCGTTAAATCGTAGGAAATAGCGGCTTCGGTTTTGTCGTCATTTAGTTGTACTTTCGGCTCGGAAAGGGTAAATTCGCTGTACCCTTTATTGCGGCCGAAGAGCATCATTTTTACCCAGTCGCGCTGTAAATTTTGCGGTTTAAAGACCTTGCCGGGGCGGTTGGAGGCTTTTTTTAAAATTTTTTCCGCCGGCAGTTCGCCGCTGCCATTAATGGTAACGTCTTTCACTCGCACACGCTCGCCCTCGCGGATGAGAAGTTTCACAGACACTACGCCTAATTTTTCGTCGGTAGTCAGTTCGTAGGTAATTTGCGCGTTGACATATCCTTTTTCGGCATACTTGGCTTTAATACGGTCCAAATCCGCCTGTAATTTAGCCTCGTTAAAGGGGTCTTTTAGTTTAAGCGTCATGGCTTGTGTAATGGCACCCTTGCCCAGGTGTTTGCGCCCTTCGTAGGTTAAGCGGTCAAAAATCGGTTTTTCCTTGACAATGTAGGTCAAGCGGTGGCAAGGATAAATTTCGGAGCCGTTTTTTTCTTTCCGTGTGCCGGAAACGGGGGAAATATCTATTTCCACGCTGTCAAATGCGCCTAAGGCGGAAATATCGCGTATATCGTCGGAAACGGTGTAACGTTCGTACAGTTCGCCTTTTTTAGCGTGTCCTGTTTTGGTAATGGTTTTTTTGCGGATGTTTTTTAACCCGTCAGCCTCTATACTGCAAATCATCCACGGTCCGTTTGGGTCTAATTCTTGGGTGTCGGCATCTTCCGCGCGCGCGTACGAAAAAGCCGTCAATGCGGTGAGTAACAAAACTGCCCAGCGTTTGGAAAATGTCATGTGGTCCTCAGGTCTGTTTTTTAATAAAAAAGCCCGCACTCATAGGAAAGCACGGGCTGGTTTTTCCAAAAAATTGGATTATTTGGTAGGTCTTTTCGCCAAACCGCTCTTGATGCAGCCAGTGCAAACATAGGCAGTTTGCGTTTTGCCTTCAAGCACTACCTTCTGCTTTTGGAGGTTCGGTTTAAAACTTCTTTTGGTTCTCATATTGGAGTGGCTGTAAGAACCGCCGGAAACCGGGGTTTTGCCACACACTGCACATTTATACGCCATAGGTTCCTTCCTTGATAACTGAATTAAATTTCGCTCTTATATTCTAGTAAATAAAGGCCGTTCTGTCTAGCCCTAGGCCGCTTTGGGCGGAAAGATTTTGCTGGCCAAAACAGACAGCGTCAAAATCCCTACGATTACCCCTAGCGAAGCCACAATCGGGATAGGGAAAAAATGCGACAGGAGCATTTTGACACCTACAAAGAATAAAATAACGGAAATGCCGTATTTGAGATACGGGAATTTGCCTGCCATACCGGACAGTAAAAAGTACAGCGAGCGCAAACCGATAATGGCAAAAATGTTGGACGAATATACCAAAAAAGTATCCTGCGTAATGGACAAAACCGCCGGAATAGAGTCCACCGCAAAAATCAGGTCGGACATTTCAATTACCATAACGGCCGCAAGCAGCGGGGTGGCCATACGTTTGCCCGCTTCCAGCACAAAGAAATTTTCGCCGTGGTAATCGGTTTTGATGGGCATAACTTTTCTAAGAAGTTTTAAAATAAAAGATTGGCTGGGGTCAAAATTATCATCTTCCTTCTGCAACAGCATTTTCGCCGCCGTAAAGATAAGCAATGCCCCGAAAACATAAATCGTCCACGAAAAGAGCGAGATTAACTGTACGCCCAGAAAAATAAACAAAAAGCGCAAGATAACTGCCCCCACAATGCCCCACAAAAGGGCTTTGGGCTGTAAGTTGTGCGGAATCGCAAAATAACCGAAAATCATAATAAACACAAACATATTATCTACGGATAGAGAATATTCCAACACATAGCCTGTGTAAAATTCCAGCGCGTGGCGCGGGCCTTCCACCAACCAAATTGCCCCGCCAAAAAGAAGCGCAAGCGATACCCACGCGCAAACCATTAAGGCGGCTTCCTTCATACTTACTTTGCCGTGATGTTTATTTAACACGGCTAAATCAATGAACAATGCTGCCAGTACAATTACCCAAAAGGCAATCCACATAGCAACGGATACAGTAGTCGTTACGGGTTCCATTATTTCTCCAAAATATAGTTTAAGAATAATAAAAATTATAGCAATTTATGGGGATATGCTTATGCGGGTACGGCTGAAAACGCGGGGCAACACCCGAAAAAGCAACAGCCGCCCGACTGCGGCCTTGGAAATGAGTGGTTTAGAACAAGAAGCCGGGAAGGGGAGTCTCCTGCGGTCATTTTACTGACGTAAAATGCCTGCGAACCGGCCCTCCCGGTTTTTGATTAGCACACAGCGGAACTGTTAGGTGTGCCAACAAAAACATCGCTCCGGGCTTCGCCTCCCAACGTAAACAAAGCAGTTGGCCTGCTTTCTCAGCATAAACGAAAAAAAGGCAAAAAAATAAGCCGAGAATGGGAGTCGAACCCACAACCTACGGTTTACAAAACCGTTGCTCTGCCAGTTGAGCTATCTCGGCGTTTTACGGATAATATATCTTATCATTTTTTTTGCTTGTATCCAACAGGTATATGATAAAATAAACGCATAGGAGAATTTATGAAAAAAATAATTGTGTTATCTCTTTCCCTGCTATTCGGGTTGTCCGCCTTTGCCCAGAATAACTGCAATATCGCTGACGAACTTCCCATAAAATTAATGTCAGCCGAAATGAAACGCGGGTTCAAAACCTTTCAAAAGCAAAATCCGCCCCTGTATTACTTGTCCTACCAGTATTATACCAACGACCTTTCGGATATAAAGGTATCCGAGGGGAGCGTGGCGCGGGAATACTATGGCCGTTCGCTCGCCAGTGTAACCGTATTTCCCCGTGTTGGCTCGCCCGCGTTAGATAATACCCGGCGTTTGACGGTGATGAGTTCTGTAAGTGACAGACTCACGAAGGAAGATATGCCAGCCGCCGGGGGCGACGGAAAGGCTTTTTCTACGGCCCTGTGGCGTGCGACGGATGCGGCTGTAAAAAAAGCGCAGGGAGACTTGGACGGCGTAAAGGCCGAAAAATTAACGGCCCCCACACGCTTTGACGATTCCCCCGATTTTGCTTATCCGCCCGTGGAGCGCTTTTGCCGTACGGCTGAATTTGCTACATTTGACTATGATAAAATCAAGGCGATGTTAGTCAAAGCCTCTACGCTTACCAAGGGAAAAAAGTTCATTTTAGCCTCCAATTTTTCTTTTGAGCGGGAAGTGGGCTACCGCTATTTTGTGGATTCCCGCGGTACGCAGTTAAAAACTCCACACCAAGAGGTCCGCTTGTCGTATGTCGTATCGGGCAAAACGGAAAACGGACAAGAAGTATCCCGCTTTAATGACTATAATGTTTTGCGCCCCGAAGAACTGCCGAGCGAGGAAAAGTTACTAGCCGATACGCGCAAGTCCATTGACGAATTGGAGCAACTGGTTAATGCGCCCGAGGGAGACCCTTTTGAAGCCCCGACCCTTTTAAAAGGCCGCGCGATGGCTGTTTTCGTGCACGAGATATTAGGGCACCGTATGGAAGGACACCGCCAAAAAATGGAAGATTTTGGACGTACTTTTACAGATAAAATCGGCCAGCAGGTGGTTTCTCCCATCTTAACAATTATAGATGATGCCACTTTATCGTATTTTAACGGAGAAGTGATGCGCGGTTTTTACGAATATGATGACGAAGGTGTAAAGTCCCGCCCGGTTACGCTGGTGGAAAAAGGCGTGCTCAAAAACTTTTTAATGAGCAGCAGCCCGATTAAAAATTTCCCGGCTTCCAACGGGCACGGCCGCGGAAACCATTACTTTCGTCCGGTAGCCCGTATGGCTGTTACGCGCGCGCTTGCCGAGCAGACCGTTACTTATGATGAATTGGAAAAAAAGTTCTTGCAGGAAATTAAACGCCAAAACAAACCGTACGGTTTTATGATTGAAGATTTATCCGGCGGCTTTACAATGACGGACACTTACAGCCCGCAAGCCTTCAAGTTGGAACCGACATTGATGTACCGCGTATATCCGGACGGACGCAAAGAAGTTGTGCGCGGATTGGATATGGTGGGCACACCGCAGGTAAGTTTTAATAAAGTGCTTGCCGCCGCGGACGACTACCAGGTGTTTAATGGTTCGTGCGGCGCTGAATCCGGCTGGGTGCCGGTATCGGCCATTGCTCCCAGTGTGCTGTTAGAATCAATGGAAATGGAAAAGAAGAAAAAAAGCACGGAAAAGCCACCCTTGTTGCCTCCGCCGTATTCTTTGCATAAAGGAGTCTCCAAATGAAGAAATTGCTACTTTTTGTTGCTTTATTTATTACGATGCCGGTTGCCGCAGGTCAGTTGCCGGATAATATGTACTTCCGCGCTATGCAGGACGAAATGAAACGTACCGTAAAGGAACTGCGCACCAAAGAAAAGGACGGACAAAAGCCCTTTTATGTGGCCTATAAATTGACGAGGGATTTGGGCGGGTATAACGTTTCGGCCTCTATGGGAAGCCCCTTGCCTGTTTTCTCTTTTGGTAATTTTGTATTGGCAGATGTTTTGGTGGATGTAGGGTCCCGCCAACACGATAGTTTAGGTTTTGACCGTAATAGCCGGTGGGAGCCTTATGCCCCGACTAATACAAGTATTATGCCTAACGGATATGACGGTATCCGGCAAGGTTTATGGGGCGCTACCAATACGGAGTTTGTCAAAGTAAACGAAGTGTATAAAGAAAAACAAGCCTATAAACGCAAAAAGAACTTGTTAAACGAAAAAACGCCCGACTTTGCTCCGGCTGCGCAATCTTCGTATGTGGAAGAACTTAACCCGTTGCCATACCCGGATATGCAGGTTTGGCAGGAAGTGGTAAATAAGTTGTCTTCGCAAGGGAAAGACTTGCCATATGTGGAAAAGTTAGAGGTGTCTGCCCAATTTTACCAAACCGGGACTTATTATCTAAACAGCGACGGCGGGTTTTATCAAACTTTCTATCCGGCGGGCAATGTCTATTGGAACGCCGTTTTGCGCACTAAAAACGGGTATAAAGATACTGAAAGCGAGTGGCTGCCTTTATCGTCTTGGAACGCCACGGATAATGAAAAACGGTTGCAAGAAAAAACGGATAAATTTTTAGAGAAAATTAAGCAGCATTACCAAGCGCAAAAAGGCACGGCTTATTTGGGGCCGGTGCTGTTTACAAAGGATGCCGCCGGGAGTTTTATGGGCCTTTTGGTGCGGGGTGTAGAAAAAAATAAGCCTTTGCTTTCTGCCGCGTTTGAAGACGACCCCGAAGCGGGGGAACTGCGTAATAAAGTAGGAATGCGCGTAATGTCTATGGTGGCGGATGTGTACGACAGACCGCACTTGCGCGAGTTTAAAGGCCGCCGGTTGCCTAACTTTGCCCCGGTGGATGACGAGGGCGTAGCCACGCAGGATTTAACGCTTGTGTCCGGCGGTAAACTGGTGCAGTTGCCCTCTTCCCGCCGTTCCGTTAAAAAAGGAGAAAAGAGCAATGGGCACGCCTTCTTCCTAAATTCATACCCCCGCGAAAGGCTGACAACGGTGGTGGTGGAGCCGAAGAACCCTTTGAGCGAAAAAGAATTGGAAGCCAAACTGCTTGCGCGCTGCAAAGAGTTAGAACTTGACTACTGCTATATTGTGCCGAATATGGGCGGAACTGGGACGATGGTTCAGCGTATCTATACGGCAGACGGACGCAAAGAACCCGTAACCGGGTTGGAGGTGTCCAACCTGACGACCCGTGCCCTGCGGGATATTTTAGCCACCGGGGACGATAGTGATGTTTATTCTAATGTGATTACGCCTGCGCTGCTTGTAGATGAAATTGAACTCTTGCCCAGCGACCGCCGCCCGGACAGAAAACCGTTTATTGCACGTCCGTAGTGTGCGAATCCCATTATGCGTTAAAACAATCCCCCAGGACGATACTGGGGGATTGTGCTTTAAAATAGGAAATATTCCCGATAATTGCAGGCGGAAATCTGGGGGTTGTTATCTCATCAACCGGCTAGACCGCAGTGGTGTTACAAGGGATTATCCGCAAGCAGTTTGCTGGCCACCCGTCCGATAAAGGTTTCGGGGTTTTGCTCTTTTACGGCTTGCATATGGCGGCGGGCACTTTTGGGGTTTCCGGTGTTATATTCATCCATTGCCAAAATAAAAAAGGCCAGTTGGTTTTTGGGCGATATTTTTAGGATTTCCTTGGCGGTTTGGATAGACTCTTTGTATTGCCCGGCTTCATTTTGCCACAGGGCTTTGTTGGCAAGTAAATCTTCCCGCTTGGGAGCCAGTAACAAGGCCGCGTTAATATCCTCTAATGCTTTATGGTAGAGTTGAAGCCCGCGGGCCGCCTTGGCGCTTACCAGCCAAAAATCGGGCGAAGAATTGTCTTGCATCAACGCCATTGTAATATGGATAAAGGCTTCTTGGTAATTGCTTTGGCTCAAAAAAGTGTTGGCATAGCGGGCGCGGTATTTCGGTTCGGCCTGCGGGTTTAAGGCAAAAAAACGGTCGTAGTAATAGCGTGCTTTGGAATAGAAGCCCAAGGTGTTGTAGTTGACGGCCTGCCCCGTAAGGGCCTCTAAATTGTTCGGCTCCCTCTGCAACACTTGGTTATACAAGTCCATAGAGCGGTTGGTAAGTTCTGTCCTTTGGTAGAGACTGGCGGCCGCCAAAAGCAAGGGGACATTGTCCGGGTGAAATTCCAAGGCTTCCAAGTAAATATCCAATGCCTTGCTTAAATTGCCCAGTTGCTCGTAACTTTTTCCTAATAAGCGGTAGGCGCGGGCCTCGCGGCGTTTGACGTTTTTGGTTTTGTAAATATAGTCGGACAATTCCGCTACGGCCTCGGTATAATGGCCTTCGTTGTACAAATCACGCGCGTGGATATAATCTTGCCTGTCTCCGCGCGGGGCCATCCCCAAAAATCCCGTTTGGGCGGTAGAGCAACCTCCCAAGCACAGGGCGGCAAATAAAAAAGATAATAAAAATTTACGGTTTAAGTACATAAGGCAGCGCAAAAAGCAGGATATCCTCCTGCATTTCCCCCATATGGCGGTTGGCTTCCTGCAAGCCTACTTCGCCCGCTTTGTGTAATTTATCAAGTTCTAAGGTTCCAACGTCCAATACGCGGTTAGTAATGACAAAGTTCGCCTTGTGGGCCGATTCTTCAATCATCGCGGCACCGCGCACATCTCCTACGCGCAGTAAGTAGGCGGCAATAGACTTAGGCGTATCGGAATAAAAATCAGGTGGCGTGATGGAGGCAATAATGTAGTCCGCCCCCATAGATTTAACCGATTCTACCGGTAAATAATCTACTACGGCGCCGTCCACCAGTTCGCGGTGGCGGTATTGCACCGGGGCAAAGATACCCGGCAGGTTCATACTGGCGCGCACCGCAATAGCCAAGGGGCCTGAATCAAATACCACGCGCTCTCCGGTTTTAACGTCCATTGCCGCGCAGGAGAACGGAATTTGCATATCTTCAAACCGCATATCGCCTACTTGTTCGTGAAAGAAATTAACCAAGTTGGACGAAGTGGGCAGCCGTTTGGCGAATAATAAGCGAAATAGGCCGATTACGTTGAAGTCGGACGTTATTTTGTCCATTGTCATATGCTCGCCGATAGTCCACAGTTTTTCGGTCGGGAGCCCTGCCGCATAGAGAGACCCCACCACCGAACCCATAGACGTACCCGAAATCATATCCACCGGCACTTGGGCATTATTGAGGGCTTCCAATACGCCGACGTGGGCAAAACCGCGCACGCCCCCCGCCGATAAAGCCACCCCGATTTTGGGGCGTTCGTTTTTTGGCAGGGCGGTAAATTTATCCCATAAAAAATGGCGCAAAATAACGTCATCGGTTTCGCGCTCTATGGCAAATGCCGTCCCCGCGGACAGCAGACACAAGAGCACTGCGGCGGCCTGCTTGAACCGGCGCATCATTGTAAATCCTGGCCGATAGCCCACTCCAACTCGGCTTTGGCGAATTGGTTTTCTTTAACCGCCTGTAAGTAGCGTTGGGCCGTTTGCAGGTAAGCCTGCAAGGCTTCCAGGGCTTCGGCGCCGTGTTGGGGCTGGCGGGGGGCTTGTTTTAACAGGGCATCCATTTCACGGTAAGCGGTTTGGCGGTCCAATACTTCCTGTTGCCAAAAGGACATTTTCTCAAAGTTTTCAGCCACCTGTACGCGGATGGTATCTTCAATCGCGGCGCGGCTTAAAGAACTTTTTTGCTGTTGGGCTTTCTTTTCGGTAACTTGTGTGGAAAAATTATAAGAAATCGGCAAGCGGACAGCCAACGAAATTTGTCTGTTTTGGTCCTCCAAAGTGTTGGCCCCTAATTTTTCGTACGAAGCGTTTAAAATGACGTCCGGGTAGCGGCGGGATAAGGCCAGGTCAATGGCGATATCGTCCGTTTCCAAGGCATAAATGGCGGCCTTTAATTCGGGACGGAATTCCATCGCCCATAAAGTGAGGTGCGGCAAGTCCCAATCGGTTTTAACCGGGGAAAATTCTCCGCGAATTGTAACGCGGGCATTGAGTTCTTTATTCAGGCTGACGAGCATTGCCAAATTTGCCTGTTTTAAATTGTTTTCGGCCTGTTTTTGCGCGCTTTGCAGTTGGAATAAGGCATTTTGCATACGCATTTTAGCCCAAAGGTTGCTATTGGCGGAAGCGTTCCATTTTTGCGCCAATTTCCAAATGCGTTGGGTCAGTTGGGCATTTTGCTGGGCATATAAAAGAGCCGCAAAAGATTTTTTAATGTCCAGCACCACCGCATTTTTAACAGACTCGTAGCGGCTTTGGATTTGTTTTAAATTGGCCTGAGCAAAGCGCAGGGTGCTGCGGATGCGTCCGCCGGAATAAAGATATTGGGTAGCGGTAATACCCACCCCATAGAATTGGTCTTTGTCGCCATAGTAGCCGTTGCCCGGCAGAAAGCGGTTAGCCACGGCATCGGGCAGGACCATAGGATAATCCAAGTCGTACCAGGTGGCGGTGCCTTGCAGTGAAAATTGCGGCAAATAGCGGAACTTGGCTTCGGTTACTTTTTGTTCTGCGATGATAATTTCTTGTTTGGCCGCCAGAAACTTGGAATTGTTTTCCAAGCCCAGGCGGATAGCGTTTTCCAGTGTCAAATTATCGTTGACCAAACTGGAAAAAGTTAGTCCGTATTCCTTTTGTGCAAAAGCGGCCTGAGCCAAAAGGCAAAGGGCCGCCATCATTAAGATTTTTTTCATACTACCCCCGGGTTACTGTTGTTTGTTTTTGTTAATTTCCGCTTCTACGCGGTCCATCATTTTGTTAAATTCGTCTTGTAATTCGGTGAATTGGTCGCCCTGGCGCAAGCGTACCCGCTGGGAAAAATCCCCTTTGGCAATATCCTTACAAGTTTGCTCAATGCGGTAAACCGGCCCGGCCATTTTGTGTGATAAAATAGCGGAAATGATGATAACAAGTAATAAATAAATGGCAATTTTATAGGCAAAACCCGCCGCTAAGGGCAGAAATTGGTCATACAGCGGCTGCATTAAAACCGGGTAGTTATCAAACAGTTCGTCCAACGTGGCCGTCAGTTCAAACGTCATAATCGCAAGGCCGCACAGCACGCTTAAAATAATAAGCATCATATAGCGGATTTGCAGATTTTTTTTGATAAAAATCGTGCGGCGTTTAAACTGCGGCGGTTGTGGAGCGGTATTCATAAAATCCCCTAAAAGGTGGTTACATAGCGCAGTTGTAAAATGCGTTCGCTTTCATCTCCGCGGCCTACGCGGCGTACAGCGCCGTCCAAGGCCAAGGAGGGGTGCAGATAAAAGCGTGCGCCCAGGTTTAAGCGGGAATCGCGGATATTGCGCAGATTGTCCCACTCGGCCATTAAACCGATTTTGTCGCCCAGTTTATAGAATGTGCCCATAAACCAGTAGAGTTCATCCCACGCAAAATCGGAGAAGTTAAGCCCGGCGGTGGCGTTTAAACCGGGAATAATAATTTCGCGCGTAAGAGTTAAATAGCCGCCTTTGCGGTCATCTAAAAATTTTTTCGTTTTCGCATACTTGCGGTGTTCGTCATAACCGTAACCATAGCGGCGGCCGTCGTAGCCGATAGCAATAGCGGGTAAATATAAATTTCCGTCGTAAATCTTCCATTTTACTTGAAAGTCCGGGTCCAGCACGCGCACGGAAGAGGACGAACCTAACAGTTCGTGCGAGGCAATGCTAAGCCCAATGTTAATGCGGGGATAGACCCCAAAATCAATGGTTTCCATTACCGTTCCGTGGTCGTAAGCGCGCGTTAAAAAAGAGGCCTGGTAACGGTCAAACACTTCGGCGGTGGGAACATCTAAAATCAAGGTTTCCAAGGAAATAGGGTCCCCTTGGGCGGCCCGGACAAAGAGCGGGGCAAATAAGCAAACGGCAAGTATGGCTAATTGTTTTAATTTCATAGTTATCCTCTAAAATAAGAAAGTGCGGACGTCTTTAATTTCAGGCTGCGTGATAAAACGTACATTGTGTAAGTACGCTCCTTCGCGTGCGGGCATAAAGTCGTTCTTGTCGCGCGGAAATTCCAAATCAATAATACCTTTATCCATACGGGCCGTACTGCTGACGACCGCCTTATGCCAACGGTCTGTTTTTTCCTGGTTGTATGGGTCAGACGGGTTCCAATAATTGCGCAACACAACGGTTCCCTTGGTAATGGCTCCGCCTTCCAACGGTTCAGTTTTTAAAATTACATCTTTGGTAAATAGCACTTTCCCCTTGCAGGGGCCGTTTACAAAGGTAATTTTATAATGCGGATCGTTTTCCGTGGGGCGTTTGTTAAGCGTAGCGAGCGAGTAGAGCGCGTAGGGCTTCATAATGTTTTGGCAAGCCGCAAAAACGTGCGTATTGAGCAAGCGTTCATAATCCTGTTTGTCGTCGGTGCGATTATAAGGGGATTCTTTTTTATGGCGGCATCCGGCCACGGCAAAGGCTACACAGCAAATGAGCAAAAGGCTTACTAATTTTTTCATAAATCGGGCTCCTGATAAATAAGTTATCCCGCGTGCGGGCGCGCATGAAACCAATATAAGAAATTATACCCGTTTTTTAGGGGAAAATAAACCACAATTCACCAAATAGGGGAAAATAAAAAGCCCCCCGTAAAAAGAGGGGCTTTTTGAGATTATTTGCGGCCGGACCGCGTTTGTCTTGCCCGGGCGGCACTTTTTTGGTTAAAATCTTTTTTTTGTTTTTCTGCGGCTTCGCGCATTTCCTGCGCGGCTGCGCTGACGGCAGGTTCCAAAATTCCCTGCGAGGTTTCCTTGTTCATTTGTTGGAGGATGCCCTTGCCGAATTTGACGGCACGGATGAAGTCCCCGGTCAGTTCGGAAGAAGACGCTGCTAAGGAGCCCTTTTCCAAAATGTCGCCGTTTGCATTGTAACCGAAATAGGGCGGCATATCGGAGGCGCCCAATGCTTGGCTGACGGCTTGCCCATCAGCGGCGGACGTAATGTACATTACGTTAAGGTCCGTTGGCGGCAAACCCTTATTGACGGCTTCTTTGGATACCTGGCGGTTCTTTTCTTGCACTTTGACGAGGTCTTTATCCGAATACACGATGTAAGGCGGCGCGGCGCGCTGCACTTGTTCTTGTAGGGCTTGAATTTCGCGTGGGTCCGCGTTGTCTCCCATTTCCTGTATTTTCTCTTGGATAAACTGCTGTTTAATTTGGTTGTATTTACCCAGCGGGTCGCCCTTAAACGTCAGGTTGGCGGCTTGGATGATATTCGTTAAATCCTGTGTGTTTTGCACGCTGTTGGCTACCCAAAAGCAGTTGCCCTCGCCGCATTGGTTATGCTGCACCATAAAGGCATAAATCTCCTTGGTTTGCTCCTGCAAGGTTTGGTCCTGCTGGTCCTCGGTTGGGGTGGCCGGATAAGAATCATCATTGGCATTTACTTGGCCCGCCACAAAGGTAACTGGCAGGGGCGGCATAGCGAAGCCTGTTTCTTGGTAGAAATTTTGGGCGTTTTGCGCGCGGGCATCTGCTACTTGCTGGGCCGTTTTTTGCGGACTGGGGTCCGGGTCGCAAGCGGTTTGCACGGCGGCCGGAGAAGGTCCATTTTCATTACAAGAACCTTGTTCTAAGTTATCCAAAATATTGGCCACTTGGTCCACGGGCTGTTTTCCCTCGGCATCAGCCGCAATTAAGCCGTTTATTTGGGCAATAATTTGGTCTTTGTGTTTGGCGTAAAAATCCCTAATAAATTGGGCCTTTTGTTCCTTTTCGTCCGCAGTTTTGGGGGTTGGGTAAAGGGCATTAGCGGTATCGTCTGCCATTTTCGCCAAGGCTTCGTCCGGCATTAAGAACGAAATGGCGCGCACCATATCGTCTTGTGTCGGTTGGGGTGCGGGACTATTGGCAGCGGCGCTGGAAGAGGGCCCTTCAAAATCTGTCATTTGTGCGCGGGCAAAGCCGGGTGCATATTTCCCGCCGTTCCCGCGGGCAATACCATCGGAAGAAGCCAACAGAGCGGCTTCGGCATCGTCCTGCCAGATATCCGGGTTGCTCGCGGTTTGTTTGGTATCATTAAAGCCAAAGAATTTGGTAATAGGTTTAAACAGCCGCGCCAATTTGGAATCGGGCAGTTGATCTTCTTTACGTGTGGACTTGGCAGCGGGGGTAAAGCGTGCGGCGCGTTCTTGCTTTACATAGCGGTCGTAAGCGTTTTCCTGCGAGTTAATCTCGTGCATACCCGGCTCCATACCTTCGGGGGCGGTTTGGCGGATAAGCACCCAATCGCCGTCTTCGGTTTGCATAGAGGCATCCCCGTAGTTGTAGCGGCCGGAAGTAGCCACACCGCCATCCTTTTCTTGATTGGCGGGCGTTTTATTAAGGGCGGCGCGTGCATCGGCTAACTGTTCAGGTTGGGCAGTTTCCCCGTCCTTTTGTGCGGTCTGGGCCTTTGAGTCTGCATTATTCCGGCGGAGCAAACGCGCCATACGCTGTACAAGTGCGGTTAAAGGGTTAGATGTAAAAATTTGCGGCGTGGCTTTTTGCGCAGAGGCAGAAGCCTGGGCATTTGCCGGGGCGGGGGAGGTGGTTTCTAAAAAGGGTAATAATAAAAATACAATGACCGCCACACAGGTAAAAACTAACACAATTTTGCCAATGGTTTTCTTCATAACTGGCTCCATAAATAATAATATCCCGGTTTGGGCCGCGCGTAACGTGCCTTTGCCGGTTCTTACCAATAGTTTACCCGTTTGACGGGATTTTTTCAAGGGCTATTTTGCGTGGAGAAGGCGCATTAAAATAGACCATGACTTTTTGAGGTGTGCCCAAACGGGGTTATCCGTTTGGGTTGGTTTGGCGGTCTGGGCATCTTCTTCCTCGGTGGAGGGGGGGAGTTGCAGCCCGGCGGCTTTAACCAGTTGGATAAGGTAGTTAGAGGGAACGGAAAAATTGAGGTTTTGGTTTCCTTCTCCCTTGTAACTGCCGAAAACGACAGAAATGACGTTGCCGTTGTGGTCAAAAACAGGGCTGCCGCTGGAACTGGGGGAAATGGGGGCGCTGATTTGGTGCCAAAGAACCCCGTCGGCTTTTTTGCGTATTTGGCTGATAAGACCGGAGGAAATGGTGTTTTGCAGGCGGCGCGGATTGCCAATGACCGTAATGGTTTGGCCGGGGAGAACTGTATCGGACGGAACAACGGTAACGTGCGGTAAATTTTTGGCGTGTATTTGCAGCAGGGCCAAATCCACATTACCTGCCTGGGCGACGGGAACAGCCTCGCCCGAAACGGCACCTGTATTAAAGGTCAAATTGATATAAAGGGCATCTTTGGTAACGTGGCGCGTGGTGGCCACCAATCCGTCCGGGGTGAGGACAAACCCTGTACCCGTAAAGGTAGAACCGTCCGCCTTGATGACATTTACGGCCACAATCGCCGGGGCGTTTTGTTCAGCGATTCGGACGTGGTCGTTTTGTGCCCGGGCGGGCACCCCGAAGATAAACAGAAAAAATAGAGCCAGCAGGGCATTCCTCATATTTTTATTATAGCAAGAAAATGGTGGGAAAGTTGAAAAGCAAACGGATAAATAGTACACTAATAGGGACATCTGTTAAGGAGTTTATAGTATGGAAGAAGCATTTTATGTAAGCCGCAAAAAATATGAGGCTTTGGTTAATGAACTGAAAGATTTGAAGACTTTAAAGGCTGAACTTTCCAATGAAATTGGTGAAGCCGCCGCGCAGGGGGACTTAAAGGAAAACGCCGAATACCACGCCGCCAAGGAAAAGCAGGCCGAAACGCTGATTCGCATCCAAGAGTTGGAAATGCGTTTGCGCAACGCCCAAATTACGGACGATTTGACTGTGGATAAAAGCGAAGCCCGTATTGGGGCAACGGTAACGATCCGCGATGAAGCGGCCGATATTGAATTTACCTATACTTTGGTGGGTTCTATGGAGTCTAATCCGGAAAAGGGCCTTTTGTCCGTTAAGTCGCCCTTGGCTAATGGAGTGCTGGGCAAAAAAGAAGGGGAAACCTTTGAAGCCATTTTGCCACGCGGTCCGAAAAAATACAAATTGGTAAAACTGGAATATAAATAATATTGTAGTTATCTAGTGGATAATCAAGCCGCCCGTTTTTGTAACGGGCGGCTTTTTACTCGGCAAAAAACTCCACAGGTTAATCTGCGGAGTTTTTTGTTAGCGGGTAAAAAGAACCCCCGGTTTGGGGCCGGGGGAGGAGAATTATAAACCGTTTACCATTTCATCCATTGCCGATTTGAAAGGACTGGTCCCCTTAATCAGCCAATGCATTAAGGCATCATACAAGTTGGCTTCTTCATCAGATACGCCGGGATTACCCGGGCGGGCCTGCGGAAAGCGGTGGTTCTTGTTAATAAAAGATCTTAATTGATTTAATGTTTCGGGTTCGGACGGATAGACCGGAGCGTATTGGGCAAGCAATGCCTTGATTTGTGCCGATATTTTTTCAACCGGTTCAAAGTGGTTCGCGTGGCCATCCTGCATTAAGATCTCGGTGCGGCTGTGGAGCATCAGTTCGTTGGTGTCCGTAGAGTTCCATTTAGGCAAGCGTCCGTTGGCTTTTACAAATTCTTGTAATTCGGCCAAGGTGCGGGCATAAACCGTTACGGTTTCTATGGTGCTTTCAGCCGATTTGGCCGCTTGTACGCCGCGGGCATACTGCGTGTAAGCCTCGGCCAATGCGGAACGGAATACCATTTTTTCCGCCCCAGACATAGAAGCCGGTTTGGGCATATTGATAAAGTGTTGGATAACACCCTTGGTTTCGTTGGTTACCAACGTACTTTGCATCATATAGCGCAGTTTCCGGTTTACTTTGTGGGGATGCATAAGCAAGTAGTTAAAAGCAGTATCTATAAAGGCTTCTTTACCGTCCAAATGAAGCAAATCCGTCATACCGGAGGTTGTTGTTAAAACCGGGGAGTGGGTCAATGTATAGTAATTGACCAAATTTTCTATCAGGGACTGTACGTCGCGCGATAATAAACTGCTGCGCAAGGAAGAACGGAGACTCTTGTTGATAACGGTCTGGTCAATAAGTTCTAATCCCTTTTTCTGGCCTGCTTCACTGGAAATATAATAGAGCGGGTCTTTCATCAAGGTATTAAGCAAGGCATAGGCCTGTCTGGTTTCTTGGGTGGTTTTGTAGACTTGATTCAAAACCACCTTTTCATCCGTGGGAATGCGCGCACGGCTGACAGCGGAAAGCGTCACACTGGGTGTCGTGTTGAAAGCGGGCACATAAATTTGAGGCAATTTGGGCCCTTTAAAACGCGGGAAAACTTTTATCCCGGCTTTGGAGGCGTTTTTAGCGGCTCCGGCAGCCACTTTTTCGGCAACTTTTACGCCGGTGGCAATTTCTTTGCCTGCGTTTTGGGCAAAGGACATAGTCGTCCCGAGGGAGACTATCATTAAAGCATACATTAGGTTTTTCATACTTATAGTGTAAGAAATATAAAGATACACCGAAAGAGTCTTTGGACCTAATGAGCCCTGGGCCTTTGGACCTAGACCCGTTGGAGAAAAAAGAACCCGGCCTGTGGGGTCGGGTTCTTGGGCAAGTAAAACTGCTTTATCTGTATTTCTTTAATACGGCTTCTTTGGCGGACGAGGAATAAACGTTATAGTCTATTTGCTGGAAGATAGAGTCCTTTTGTTCCAGGTCATAGACATATCCCTCGTCAATACGGTTGCCTTGGATTTGCTCGTAGAGTTCGTTAAAGCGCTTGATGTGGTCTTTGGTGCGCTTGGTGGAATACTCTTTTGCCGTACCTGTGGTCATTAAAAATGCCCAGTCGGATGATTGCATTAATAACAGTTCGCGGGCCAGTTGGTTGAGCGCTCTGCGCAATAAACCTCCGGCGTTGGGGAACTTGTTAGCCAAGTCCATCATCCGTTCGGCGGCTTTAATCAGGTGGCGGTAAATCCAATCGTTGCCGCTGTTAAGCCACACGTCGTGGTAGCCTTTGTCTCCCCAAGAGGACATAGACGGCTGTACCACTTGATTTTCCGGGTACATAGCCAAGTATTCGCTCGGGGTAACCAGTTTGATGTCCTTTTGGTCATAGTAAATCTTCTTGAACAGATACTCCAAGAAATCAATACCTTCATACCACCAATGTCCGTAGAGTTCCGCATCATACATAGAAACCACCAACGGTTTGCGGTCAATAATCGTGCTTAAATATTCAATTTGCTTTTGGCGGTTGAACATAAAGTTCCCGGCGTGCTGGGCGGCTACTTCGCGCGCTTCCTGCGGGTTGTAGGCTTGTTTTTGGTTCAAGGCTACTTTGCCGGTAATTTTATGGTATTTCATCCCAATATTGCGCCGGACTCCGTCGGAGTGGAGGTACGGTTTGATGTAGTCGTAATCCAAATCGTAACCGAGGTCGCGGTAGAATTCGCGGTAGCGCGGGTCGCCGGGATAGCCGGATTCGGCACTCCAAACCTGTTGGGCCGATTCCATATCACGGGCAAAGGCGGCTACACCCGTCTGCGGGCAATACACAGGGGCATAAATACCATACTTGGGGCGCGGGGTACCGTGCAAGACGCCGTGTGATTCCGTAAAGAAAAAGCGGATTCCTTCGTCGCGCAAAAATTTATCGTCGCCCGGATTGTAAGCGCACTCGGCCAGCCATATTCCGCGCGGGGAACGGCCAAAGCGGCTTCTGTAATCGTTAGCGGCAATCTTAATTTGGGCATTTACACTTTCTTTATGTACCATTAGCGGCAAGTAACCGTGCGTGGCGCAGCAGGTAATGATTTCCAATTTGCCCATATCCTGGAATTTTTTGAAACCTTGTAAGACGTGTCCGTGATAGCGGTTTTCAAACAAGTCCTGATAGCGGCGGAATTTGTTGTAATACATACGCGCCACGCCCTCAAATTCAGTACCTTGGGTGCGATTAATTTCTTTTTGGGAAAGTTCTACGCGCTGGTTTAAATAATGGCGGAACCGGCTAATTAAAAGCGGGTCCTCCATCATATTACACAAGGGCGGCGTGAGCGACATTGTCAGGCGGAAATCGGTGCCTTCTTCGGTCAGATTTTCAAATACGTTAAGCAAGGGGATATATGTTTCCACCATTGCTTCGTAGAACCAATCTTCCTCCAAAAAGTCCGGATATTCCGGGTGTTTGATAAACGGCAGGTGCGCGTGCAGCACCAGCGCCAAATAGCCTTTTTCTTCTCCCATATTATTTTCCTTGTTCGCGCAGGGCTTTTATGTTGATTTGGCGCGTCTTATCGCCTTTGGCGTTGCGCGCTTTAATGGGCAAATCTACCACGCTTCCCGCCGGCAGGTGCTGGCGGATGGAGAATTTGCCTTCTTTGAGTTCAATATCCTTCCCATTGATAGACACAATGGCATTTTTAGAGGCAGAACCGTAAATGATAATTTCGCAATCGGCATTAAGCCAAATATCTTCGTCCTCCGGTTGCACTTTATCCAAATGCAAGGCAAAGGAAGACCAGGACGATTTGGCGGCACCGGACGGCGTCAGTTCCGTGAGTTTCCAACGCTGGCCAATGACGTGCATCAGTTCGCTGGCTCCCAGACCAATGTAATCTGCGCCGGAAAGTTTTAAAAGTTTTTGGAAATCACCTTCCACCACCATCCACTTGTCGTCAATGATATCGGATACTTTTCCGGGCGGAACGGGCGTGGCGTTACTGCGGGAAACTAAAATAAATTTGCCGTCCGCTGTAACGTAGCCTAAATCGGCCAGATAAGTACGGCCCGATTGCGGGGCATTGATGTACCAACTGCGCGCCTCAAAAATGACGGGCATATCATAATATTGTACGGAGTTGTTTCCGTCAAAAAATTCCACCCCGGTAATATCGTGTAAGCGGATAATGGTGCGGGCGGATTTTAAGGTTTCCTCTCCGTATTGGCTTTTTAGATAATCAAACGTGTTTTGGGTGATTTCCCAAAACAGGAACATCCAAGCCGGGTCTTTGGGAAGTAAAAAACTTTCCGTTTTGCCGTAGCCGGACGGAATATCCGCTTCGGCGTGTATGTCTTTGGCCAAAGGTTTGACCAAGGCAGACGAAGATAAATTCTGCGTCATAATAAATACCTCACCCTGATTATTTGTAGAGATTTTCTCCCCCATTTTATTGTAGCATTTATCAATAGAAAAAGGGGCATTTCTTGGGTGCGGAAAAAAATTTTTGATACAATAGCAAAAAAGGAGTTTTTATGAATAAAAAAGGAATGGGGTTAATCGGGTTGTTATTGGCGGTGGTGATTGTAGCCGTTTTGACGGCGGCCCTGCTCAAACAGTATGCCCGCCAAACACAACAGGTCTTAAAGGGACCGGCTTTGCAAACGGTTGGGCCTGCTCCAAAAACAAAAGGTCAGGTGCGTGCGGTTCCTAAGTGTAAGGGGCGCTTGGTGGGGAATATTTGCGTGCCGACAGAGGTGCGCAGTTCCAGCCTGGATGCTTTTGATAAAATGTCCCAATAAAAAACCGCCCCTTGCACAAGGGGCGGTTTTCACATAAAACCTCATTTGGTTTCGGCTTCCACTTTCTTTTGAATTAAAATCAAACTGACGAAAATCAGACACAACCCGCCGATTTCCGCTCCCGAGGGCATACGGCCAAAGGCAATCATATCACTGGCCATCGCCACGACGGGGGTGAAATACGTTACCGAAGCCATACGGGTAGCCCCCCAACGCTTAATCAGGGCCACCATTAACAGAAAGGCAACCGCCGAAGAAAACACACCCGCGCTGATGATGGATAAAACCACTTTGGGGGTAAAGGCCGCAACTGGCGGCACCGGCTCGGCGCAGAACGCAAGAATTAGCAATACAAGGGCTGCAAAAAGGTATTGGTGGAAGGTGTTGGCTTCCATCGTCATAGCGTTGCTGTCCACCATAATTTTTTTAGTGAGAACATTTCCCAAACTGTAAGACCACGCCATAATCAAAAAGGCGGCACAGCCGTAGAGGGCTAATGGAGAGGCATCTAACTGGGCGGCGGCAATCATCGGGCGCATAATAACGAGTAACCCCAACATACCAATCGTTACACCGATGGCACGGCGCCAAGTAAAGCGGTCCTCACCTTTTAACAGCAGTGCGCCTGCGATAAAAGACCATATCGGCACTGTACCGTTAAAAATACCGCCAATCGTTGGGGCAACAAAGCGTTGGCCCCAAGAAATTGCCGCAAATGGCAATAAAATGAGCAAAAAACCAATAGTCCACGGACGCCACAGTTGTTTAACCGGGCATTTTAAATTTTTGCGCTGGATGCCGTACAGCACGATAAAAAACAACAATCCCGCCAACACCCGGAAAAAAGTTCCCCAGTAAGGCGGTAATACTTCCACAAAGTTTTTGGTTGCTAAAAATGCAGTGCCCCAACACAGGGCCAAACACAAGGCTAAAACATAACTCATACAAAACTCCTCCTTTTTTATATTATAGTAAATTCCGGCGGTTCGTCCGTCTTTCTGCCGGAATTCGTATAATATATATAAGGAAAGCAAAATGAAAAAAATAGGAATAATCGTTTTATTTGTTCTTTTAGCGGCGGGGACTGTTTGTTTCCTGCCTAAACCTGCGGGCCCAAAAACCGGTGAAAAATTAACGGTAGTAACATCCGGTTATGTAGCCTATACGCTTACGCGGCAACTGGCGGGAGAATTAGCCGATATTGTTATGCTTTTGCCGCCAAATGCCGAGCCCCACTCCTTTGAGCCGACCCCGGGAGTGTTGGTAGCGGTGCGGCAGGCCGATTTGTTTATTTATATTTCGGACACTTTTGAACCGTGGGCCAAAGATATCGCCGCCGGAGCAGGCAAAAATACCCAAGTGGTAAAGGCCGCCGGGGCCGTGCCTGCAAGTGCGGACCCGCATGTTTGGATGGATTTTGATAATGTGCGTTTAATGGCGCAAACGGTAGAAGAAGCCTTGGTTGTGCAGTTGCCCGAGCAGGCGCAAACCTTGGCGCAGAATTTAGCCAAGTTTAACGAGCAATTAACCGCGTTGGACGACTCTTATAAAAAAGGGTTGTCCTCTTGCCAAGGGCGCGAAGTGGTGCATATTGGTCATTTAGCCTTTGGGCGGCTTGCCCAAAAATATGGGTTTACTTTAACGGCTTTGGCGGGTACGTCGCACGATGGGGAGCACTCGGTGCGCCGCTTGGCTGGGGTAGTGGATTTGATTAAACATCACCATATTCAAACCATTTTTACCGAAGAAACCCTTTCCCCTCGCTTGGCGCAAACCGTGGCTGCCGAAACGGGCGCGCAGATTTTACCGCTCTATACGGTAGAAAGCATATCCAAACAGGATTTTGATAACCATATTACTTATATTGATTTAATGAAGCGTAATTTGGACAACTTGCAAAGGGGGCTTAAATGCCAAGCGTGATAGAAGCCAAAAATTTGCGCTTTGCTTATGTGCGCGTGCCTGTGTTGGACAAAGTGTCCTTTTCCATTAACGCGGGCGATTATGTAGGGCTGATTGGCCCGAACGGCGGCGGCAAAACCACGTTACTAAAACTTTTGTTGGGTCTTGAAAAAGGTGCGGGCGAAATTAAACTTTTTGGTACGCCGATTCATACTTTTAAAGATTGGCATAAAATCGGTTATTTGGCACAGAAAAGCCCCGTAGCCCAGAGTCATTTTCCTATTTCTGCCGAAGAAGTGGTATTAATGGGGCTGGCGCATCACCGCGGGAGCGGAGTGTCCGCAGGAGAATTAAAGGAAGTCCATAATGCTATGCAAAAAACGCATACGCGCGAATATGCCGGACGCATCTTCGGCGATTTATCTATCGGCCAGCAACAGCGCGTTTTACTGGCGCGTGCATTGGTAAGCAAACCGGAACTGCTGATTTTAGACGAGCCTTCCACCGCGTTAGACCCTTCTTCGCGGGAACAGTTTTTTGCTTTATTGGGCGAACTAAACGGCAAGCACGGCGTAACTATTTTGCTTATTACGCACGATACAGGCGAGGTGGGAAAATACATTTCCAAATTTATGTATGTGGATAAGACCTTGGTGTTTTACGGCACCAAAGAAGAATTTTGCCGTTCCCGCGTGGTAGCCGAAAAAATTGGTCCCTTTGCCCAGCATACCATAGACCACTTGCATAATCACGGACATTGTCCGTTGGGCTGCGCTTGCGGGGAGGAGAAAAAATGATGAGCGGATTTTTGGCTTATGGCTTTGTGCAGCGCGGGCTGCTGGCGGGTAGTTTAGTGGCGGCGGCTTGCGCGCTTATCGGGGTGTTTTTGGTGCTAAAACGGTTGTCCTTAATAGGCGACGGGATGAGCCACGTTTGTTTGACGGGGGTTGCGGTAGCCTTGCTGACCTCGTCTAATCCTGTATATATGTCGGTTCCGGTGGTAGTTTTGTCCTCTTTGGGTATTATGAAGATTACCCAAAAATTTAAAATTTACGGTGATGCCGCTATCGGCATAGTCAGTGCGGCGGGGTTGTCCGTAGGGCTTTTGATTACTGCCTTTGCGGGCGGATTTAATACGGACCTGTTAGGCTATTTATTTGGCAGTATTTTGACTGTGTCGTGGGACGAAGTTCTGCTTTGCGGAATATTGCTGGCGGCGGTGCTGGGCGGCCTGAGGTTTTTTTACCGCGATTTGACCTCTGCCTGTTTTGACGAACCGTTTGCCCGCACGCGCGGCGTGCCTGTGCGGATTGTCAATACTGCTTTGGTGGCTGTTACGTCGGTGGCGGTGGTGTTGGCCTTTAAAGTGGTGGGTATTTTTCTCATCTCGGCTATGCTTATTATTCCGCCGGTGTCGGCTTTGTTAGTATCCCATACTTTTAAACAGGTATTGGTTTGCGCGGCCTGTTTTGGGGTGGCAAGTGTATGGCTGGGGGTGTATTTATCCTTTTTGTTTAATATCCCGTCGGGGGCTACGATTATTTTAGTAAACTTACTTATTTTGGCGGGATGTTATATATATGCCAAGGCGGGGGGAAGTGATGCCCGCTAAAAAAACAGAGGTATTGCCCCTGTTGGCACTTCTTAAAAAGTTGTACCCCGAGCATATTATTCCGCTACATCATCAAAATGCGTGGCAGTTGCTTTGTGCTGTTATTTTGTCGGCCCAATGCACGGATGCGCGCGTGAACCAAATTACGCCGCATTTGTTTAAAAAATATCCTACCGTGCAGGACTTGGCAGCCGCGGACTTAAAAGAGGTGGAAAAAATAATTCACTCTGCTGGTTTTTACCATAGCAAGGCATTGTCTTTAATTGAAAGTTCTAAGCGTATTTGCGAAGTGTTCGGCGGCGAAGTACCGCAAAATATGGACGATTTGCTTTCCTTGCGCGGTGTGGCGCGCAAAACGGCCAACGTAATGCTGGGAGATTATTTTAAAAAGCCTGCGGGTATTGTAGTGGATACGCACGTCAAGCGTTTGGCTTTTCGCCTGGGCCTTACCAAGCAGACGGACCCGGTAAAGGTGGAGAAAGATTTAACCAAAATTATTCCGTATGAGTATTGGGGGTGGATAGCCATTGCGCTTATTTTGCACGGGCGGCAAGTGTGTAATGCGCGCAAACCGCTATGTTCCCAATGCGCCTTGGCGCCTTTGTGTCTTAAAAAGGGAGTAACAATTTCCGTATGACTTTTAGAGAGTGGAATAACCGTAAAAATAATTGGCTGCGTGCGCAAAAGGGCAAGTGGGCGGCAAAACTGTTGGGCCGTGCTCCTATGTCTGACGCATATAACCCGCAAAAGGTGCAGAAAATTTTGCTCTTGCGCAACGATAATAAATTGGGTGATGCGTTGGTGTCGTCCGTTTTGTTGCGCGGGCTGAAAGCGTTGTTCCCAACTGCTGATATAGATGTAGTGGCGGGTAAAAGCAATGCGACTATTTTGCGGAATAATCCGGCGGTATCTACCCTTTATTTTGCGACGGAAGGATTAGCCTCGCTAATATCGTGCGGACTAAAATTGCGGGGCAAACAATACGATTTGTATTTGGATTTGGACGAAAAACCGACGCTCGCGTCACTTGCCTTTTTAAAAGTTTTACAACCGCGTTGGTCATTTGGATTTAACCGCCAACAATATCCGCTTTATAATCTGACTACAACAATGGATTTATCTGTGTGTCATATTACGGCACGATATGAAGCGTGCTTGCGTTTTTTAGGCTATCAAGGAAAGCTTGATACATCTTACGAAATAAAATTGTCGGAATCAGCGAAAGTCGCGGCAGGACAGTTTTTATCTACCTTGCAGTGGGGGGGGGCGATTGATTGTAGTAAATCCGCTAGCGGCCAGCCGCCACCGCTCTTTTTCAGCGGAACAGATTTTTGGCTTGGCCACGGTTTTCCCAAATGATACTTTTGTTTTACTTGGGCAAGAGTCTAAACTAAGAAAATGGTTAAACGGGCGTGCGCTTTTACCTCGTATGGTTACCTTTACGTCGGGTATTTTTGAGTCTGCCGTACTGGCCCAACAGGCAAACGTGCTCCTTACCCCCGATACCTTTTGGGTGCATTTGGCTTGCGCTCTGCATATTTCAACAGTGGCTGTTTACCAGGGAAAAGAAGAGTTCCCCTACAAAGGCAATATTGCCGTTTGGAGACCCTTGGATCCGGCTGTCAAAATGTTGTTATGGCCTGGGGAGCAGAAAGATGTTCCTGTCTATATGTTGGCCCAAGCATTGCAAGAAAAATTAAATTAAATTGTGTGGTACAAAAAACACCCCGGGTAAAAAACCGGGGTGTTTTACAACTAAAACTTATTTGCCCAGTAATGCCAGGAGTACCCCGGCGGCTACCGCGCTGCCGATTACGCCGGCCACATTCGGGCCCATTGCGTGCATCAGCAGGTAGTTGGTTTTGTCGTATTCCAAACCAACTTTGTTGGAAACGCGGGCGGCCATCGGTACGGCGGAAACCCCCGCGGAACCGATAAGCGGATTGATTTTGGTTTTGCTGAAACAGTTCATCAGTTTCGCCAAAAGCACACCCGAAGCCGTGGCTACGGAGAACGCGATAATCCCCAATACCAAGATACCCAGGGTTTCCGTGGTCAGGAATTTATCCGATTGCAATTTGGAGCCTACGGACAATCCCAGCAAAATGGTAACAATGTTGCAAAATTCGTTTTGCAGGGTTTTGGATAAGCGTTCCGCTACGCCGGATTCTTTGACCAAGTTGCCGAACGTCAACGCGCCGATAAGCGGCGCGGCGGAGGGCAGCAGTAGCGCACACATCAAAAGAATTACGAGCGGGAACAGAATTTTTTCCCGTTTGGATACGGGGCGCAACTGTTCCATACGAATCGTGCGTTCTTCCTTGGTGGTGAGCAGTTTCATAATGGGCGGTTGGATAATCGGCACTAATGCCATATACGAATAGGCCGCCACAGCAATAGCCCCCAGTAAATCGGGTGCCAAGCGTGTGGTAAGGTAAATGGATGTCGGACCGTCCGCACCGCCGATAATACCGATAGAGGCCGCTTCTTTAAGGCCGAAGGCGAACAGTTGGCTGTCGCCAATGTGAATATAACTCAATGCCACCGCTCCGATAAGCGTGGCAAAAATACCGAACTGCGCCGCACCGCCCAAGAGAGCCATTTTCGGGTTGGCAATCAGCGGGCCGAAGTCCGTCATCGCACCTACCGCCATAAAAATAAACAGCGGAAATAGTCCGGAATTAATCCCGAAGTTGAACACAATACCCAAGAACCCGGCTGGCCCGGCGATGGCTTCGCCGGGGGGCATAGGAATATTGGCCAACAGACCGCCGAAGGCAATCGGGACGAGCAAAAGCGGTTCAAACTGCTTTTTAATCCCCAGCCACAGCAGAAAGCAGCAGACGGCAATCATTGTCAGTTGCTGCCAGGAGATAGCGTAAATCCCCGTGGTTTGCCAGATTTGGTTTAATGCTTGCAAGATATCCATAGGGAAGCCTCTTATTTAATATCGGCCAATTTGTGGCCGGTCTGCACCTGGTCGCCTTGTTTTACAGCCAAGCGGATCACGCCGGAGGCCGGAGCGGAAACCGGGGTTTCCATCTTCATTGCTTCCAGTACCAAGATTTCTTGGCCCTCGCTCACGCGGTCGCCGTCTTTTACGGACAAGCGCAACACCGCGCCCGGAAGCGGAGATTTCACTTCCGCGCCCGTACCAGCAGAAGCGGATTTTTCAGGGGCCTTGGCATCAGCGGCAGCGGTGGAAACGGCATAGCGTTTGCCGTTTACTACGGCATCATTTCCGTCAAAGACGACCTCGTAGGCTTGGCCGTTTACCGTTACTTTTACCGCACCGTCTTCTTTGTCGGCGGCGGGCTTTACGTCTTTGGCCCAGCGGATACCGTTTACTTTGGCTTCGCCTTTCAAATACATAATGCCTTTGTCTGCGCAGGTGGCCACGATAAAGACATTTTCTTCCGTAACGGGCAATCCGGCTTCTTTCAGTTTGGCTTCCGCCACCTTCAAACCTTTCTTGGGGTCTGCGTCGTTGATTTCAAGCGGCGTTTTGGTGGTGGGTTGCAAGCCCAACTGTTCGCTGGCTTCCTTTACTACGGCCGGATCCGGTTCTACCGGGGTTTTGCCGAAGTAGCCCAAAACCATTTTGCCGTAGCCGGGGGTGATTTTCTTCCAGGGGCCGAACATTACATTGCTGTACGCCTGCTGGAAGTAGAACTGGGAAACGGGGGTAACGGACGTGCCGAAACCGCCCAATTTTACACATTCGCCCATTGCTTTGACTACTTCGGGGAATTTATCAAAGGTGCCGTTGTCGCGCATCATTTGGGTATTGGCCGTCAACGCGCCGCCGGGCAGGGGAGAGAACGGAATAATCGGGTTGACCTTGGTGGCTTCGGGCGGCAAGAAGTATTTGCTCATGCAATCTTGGAACACATTTTCGGCTTCGCGGATTTTTTGCGGGTCAATGTCCAAGGTGTAATCCGTGCCGCGCAAAGCGTGCCACATAGTTAAAATGTCGGGTTGGCAAGTGCCGCCGGAAACGGGTTGCATAGACAAGTCCAACTGGTCCGCTCCCGCGTGGATGGCTTCCAAGCAGCAGGCAATAGCATTGCCGGCCGTTTCGTGCGTGTGGAACGCAATCGTGGTGCCTTGGGGTAAAAGTTTGCGGGCCATCGCAATCGTTTTGCCGACGGTGGCCGGAGTAGAGGTGCCGGATGCGTCTTTAAAGCAGACGGAGTCAAACGGAACGCCGGAATCCAAAATTTGGCGGAGGATTTTTTCGTAAAATTCTTCGGTATGGATTTTGCCCGTATGGTCCCAGCCCGGAGCCAAGGACATCATTGTTACGGTAACTTCGTGTTTGAGACCCGCATTGTGGATACATTTACCCGAGTAAATGAGGTTGTTTACGTCATTTAACGCATCAAAGTTGCGGATAGTGGTGGTGCCGTGTTTTTTAAACAATTTGGCGTGTGCATTAATCACGTCGGAGGATTGGCTTTCCAAGCCTACCACGTTTACACCGCGGGCGAGGGTTTGCAGGTTGGCGTCCGGCCCGGCTACTTTGCGGAAGGAATCCATCATATCAAAGGCATTTTCGTTGCAATAAAAGAACAACGCTTGAAAGCGTGCCCCGCCGCCAAATTCCATATGGTTAATGCCGGCGTGCTTGGCGGCTTCCACCGCAGGTAAAAAATCTTTGGTCAGTACGCGCGCCCCATAGACGGACTGAAAGCCGTCGCGGAACGCGGTGAGCATAAAGTTTACTTTTTTCATAATAAGTCCCCTAAATTATTTAGTTTGAAATCTCTTTGCGGCGGCAATAGCCACAGCAATTAAGGCATTATCGGCCGCAGCGGCTGCGGTTTGCGGAAAATACTTTTCCATTTTTTGCACCAGCCAGCCCAGCATTTTTACAATGCCGACCAACAGGGTGAGAAACACAAATACAATCAACATACCAATTATGGTAATATTGACGGATTGCATTAACAGGTTGTCTGCACTCATACAATAAGGTCTCCTATATATATTTCTTCCGGGCCTTGGGCGGTGTTTAAAAGGAGCGTTCCGCGGGGGGATACTCCTTTTACCGTTCCGCTGACGGGCGCTGCGCCGTTTTTAACGGATATTTGTTTACCAATGTACGGAAATCGTTGTTCGTAGGCTTGGCGGATAACGCCAAAGCCGCTTTGTACTACGGCGGGGTAGTCCCGCCAAAAAAGAGTTAATACTTTTTGTAAAAAATCTTGTTTGCTGATGTTTATGCCCAGTTCCTTTAAGGAAATAGCAGGCTGCCCGACGTGCGATAAATTTTCTTGCGCAACATTTACGCCTACGCCTATGACCACGCCCTCAATGCCGGAGGAAGTTACCACGGCTTCACTTAAAATGCCGCAGAGTTTTTTCCCATTGGCAAGTACGTCGTTGGGCCATTTAAGCCAGGCTTTTGCGCCCAGTTCTTCGGCGGCGGTGCAAACACAAACCGCCATAAGTTGCGTAAAATTGGGTAAAAAATCGGTTCGTTGCGGTTTGACCAAAACTGAGAAATACAACCCTCCGTCTTGCGAAATCCATTTGCGGTCAAAGCGGCCCCGCCCGGCGGTCTGTCTGTCGGCGCAAACAACGGTTCCGTCTGCCAGTTGCGGGCAATTGTTTTTTAAATAGGTATTGGTGGAATCAATTTCGTCAAAATGAATAATGTGCGCCATACCTAATTGTAACAAATTTACGAGAGAAAAGCGGGGCGGAAGTTTATATTGTGCGGAGGGCCAATTCAAGAAGACCCTTTATGAATAACGACAGATCCCCGAGCCCTGCGGGTCGCCAGTTCAGAAGGAGACCCTTTTTTATGACTGTCTTGTTTTATTTATTGTTGCCGTTTCGTTGGTTTACGACATTACAAAAACAGTGTGGCTCTACTAGTCAATTGAGGGGAAAAAGGTAAGCCGTCCGCAGGACTTATTTTTAAAGGGGTTGTTTCGTTTTTTTTTTTTTTTTAAATTTT